>CAISRK010000532.1 GCA_903887815.1 uncultured Bacteroidales bacterium
GCCAGCATCGTTTCGCTCATATTCTTAAATAGATTCTTTTAATTGTTAATTCCCTGCGGCAGTTTGCAATCAATTGCCGGGATAATATTTTTAAATAATTGAAAAGAAAGAGGTAACCGTTATGGCAACAACAGTTAACCTCTTTCTTTCAGTGAAACGCCTTAATCAGATCCGCTTGCGTTGCAATCAGGCTATGATCAAAGCCGAAATCAGGCCTGGTTTAGGAAGTTTATTCAGCATACGTGTATGACCATACTTCTGTTGAACCGTCAGCCGAAAGGGTTTTGGTTGCTTTTGATACCCTGTCTTTAGTATCGAAAGTATAGGTAAAACTTGATTTTGACTTAACAATCGGTGACACACGTGGATCCCAGTATTCGAAATAATCAACCAGTTTGGCACTTGGCTTGCCGTAAAAATTACCGATTGGTTTCCAGTCGGAATCAGTAGCGTTAGCCTGGTGAATACCATCAGAATTGGCTCCAACCGTATAGGTGAATGCTTTTATTTTTTTGGCAGTTACACCATCATCGTCGAAGGTGGTGATCTTGGTGATATTACCGTTTGTGATTTCCATCTGGTATTTCAAATGGCTGGCACTCGACCAGTATTCGTAATATTTCACCATAAAACCATTGGCATCGTACTCATAGGTATTTCCGTCAGGATCCTTTGTGATATATCCCAGTGAATTAATATCGTATACTCCATACACGGTAGCACCCTTTTTAAGTGTCAGTTTGCCAGCAACTGAATAATCGTAGGTTATGGTTTTATCCAGAGCACCTTCCCAATAATCATCGAACTTGCTAACTTTTTTAGTGGTTCCGTCATAGGAAAAATCCCATTTTTCGGTTCCGCCGGCCCAAAGTGCATAGAAAGAAATGGTCTTAATGAGTGATGATGTGGTAAATGTAACGTCAGCTCCGTATGCAGTTCCTTCGTTATTGGTTGCATAAGCCCTTACGTGGTATAAGGTTGCTGGGCTTAATCCAGTGATTGAGCTTGTGAAAGCACCTATTCCGGTGCCATCCGTTGTTTTTGAGTTGGCAATAGTCGGGTCTGCAGCAGTACCCCAACAAACTCCGCGTGCAGTCACAGCCGAGGTGCCTTCAGCGGTGATGGATCCACCAGCCGAAGCAGTATTTACGGTAACGGATGTTACAGCTGTTGTAGTCAAAGCTGGGGGATCGGAACTTTCCTTCTTGCAGGAAGAAAACGAGATAGCGAACATTGTGGCCAGCGTTAAAAAGAAAAATTGTTTTTTCATTTGTTTTGAGATTTAGGGTTAAGAATAATATTTGGATTGAGGTAAGAAAACTAACTGTTACCCGCCATTACGATCATGGCCAGGCCTGCTGTAAAAAGTAAAAACATAAAAACCAGTAAGGTATTCACTGACTTATTGGCACCTTTAAATTCTTTCCAGATAAATACGCCCCAGAAAGCACCTATCATAGTTGCGCCTTGTCCCAGTCCGAACGAAATGGCATACCCGGCTTTATTTGCTGCGAGCAGGCTTAATGAGGTTCCAAGTGCCCAGATCATACCACCAATTATGCCTGACAAATGGCTTCGGAAATTACCTTCGAAATACTGCTTGAAATTAACAGGTGTGCCTTCGATTGGCTTCTTCATCAAGTAGGTATTAAAAAGGAAATTGCTGATTACGATCCCAATTACAAAAAAGAAAAATGCAGCGTAAGGGGTAAGTTTACCGGCTTCGGATAACCCGGCCTCAGTATTGGCAGGATCAGTGGCAATAGCGCTTGCTACAAAACGGAAAAACCATGCCATCAGGAAACCTGCAGCTACCGAAAGCACGATCCCTTTTGTTGAGGTCTTCTTTTCGCTTATCGCATGTTTTTTATACGCCAGCGCATCAAGGATAATTGCAATAACAACAATCCCTACTCCGATAAACAGGAGAACAGGATCACCTTTAGGAGTCGCCATATAATTGATCAGTACCCCTAATACCATGCAAATACCCACTCCGACAGGGAATGCAATAGCCATGCCTGCAACTGAAATGGCTGCTACAAGCAGGATGTTCGAAAGGTTAAAGATTATACCACCTATAATGGGATTGAGGATACTCGAGGTACTGGCCTGGCTTATGCTTTTGGCAAAACTCATCCCAAGTGAACCGGAACTTCCGAAAGTAAAACCAAACAGCAGGGAGAAGAGAAGAATCCCCAGAACGTAATCCCAATAAAAGAGTTCGAAACGCCAGCTCTTTGCGGCAATTTTCTGGGTGTTGGCCCACGATCCCCAACACAGCATGGTAATGAAGCAGAGAACGACTGCCAGTGTGTAGCTACTTACGATAAACATGGTTTTTAGATTTAGTTAGTATTAATTGGGTTGATGAATTTCTTAAGTTATTGGTTCAGCGTTTTCCATAATCCAGCTCCTATTTGTGAAATCTCTTGGCCATAAACTGTATAATTTCGGGAAGACCTTCCATAATCCAGTCGGATCCGCCTACGCCTTCCCTTACCCTGTATTCGTGTGATATGTCTTTATCCCGCAGTATCATATGGGCATTCCCGTTGCCTTTGTAGTAGTTGCCTTTATCAGGAGCATCAATAAACAATGAAGTATGATCCAGCGCTTTAGGTTTGGCAGCGGAAAGCAGTCCTGCAAAACTGTCCTCCTGTAGCTTGGCATCCAAAAGTATGCAGGCTGTGAATTGCTCCTGTTTTAATGAAATGGAGCAAACCTCTGAAGCATCCTCCCCGAAACCGGCTATTGCACGAAAACGGTATCCTTTGCGTATCCTTAATTGTGTTTCCAGTAGAGGCAACGCTGTTTCAAAATGTGACAAAGCATTTTTGGGTAAAAATACCAATAGCATAGGGCACACTTTGTTTTTCCTGATTTTTGCATCAATAATTTCAGCAATCGTTTTTTGCTGAGAAGAGTTAAAATTACCGGCAAAATATAATACAGGGTAATACCTGTCGGTTTGATCGTATTCAGCAGGAACATAAGCAAATGCATTTTCAGCCAGGATGCTAAGTTTGTGTATTTGCTTATCAGGGTATTGGTCCGAAGTTGGTTTATGCCTTATATCACCACGGTATACTTTTCCTTCAAATGCATCACTGATAAACCTGAGTGCATTGGGCAAAGCCGAACACCAATATTGGAAACTATGCCCGCCATCGCGAACGCGGAACTGATGAGGGATATTCATATCCCTCATTAATATATGCAATTCCTCGTTGCTGCGGCAAAGCGTTTGCTCCTTATCGCCATTATCAATATAAATATTGAGTTTCTTCTTTTCGTCAGCCGACATTTGCTGCAGCATATGGAACGGAGAATTCAGTTTATAATATTCAGTAATGCGATCAGCACCTGCCAACCCGGGAGCCCCGAACAACCTGCCCCATTGCCCGTTCCATTCTGACGAATCTTCAGCCATATATTGCTGATCAGTACGTATTGAAATGCTTAAAGGTACTGTTGCCCCAAACAGATCGGGATATTTGAGGTGTAATGTGAGCGCTCCGAAACCGCCCATCGAATACCCCATCAAAGCACGGTGCTGCCTGTCGGCTTTGGTACGGAAAAGGCTATCGATATAGGGTACAAGTTCTTTTACAAACATATCCTGGTAAAGGAATGTCCCTTTAAAATCATTTACATAATAGGTCCGAAACCCCTGAGGCATCACGAAAATCATAGGAACTATTTCTTTCCCGCGGGTGGCTTCATCGGCATACTGGCTGATCTGTCCGTATTCGAGCCATGAAGTTTCATCATCGCCCAGGCCATGAAGCAAGTATGTGACCGGAAACGATTGCTTTGTGTTAAAATAATTTTCAGGAAGGCAAACCGAAAAACGCACATCCTGTTTCAGAATCCTGCTGTGTATAATCAAACCTTCCATGATTCTCAGGCCGGTGGCCGGGAATGCCATGCTTACGGCGAACATTATACTCAGAAGCATTAACAGCGATTTCTTCATTTTCCTGTACTTTTCAGATGATCTTTCATAAATAAGAATGAATCACTCAACCCGTTCAGGAATGACTGCGAAGATGGCATTCCTTGTCGAACACGATACTCATAAGGAACATCCTGCTGACGTATTGCAAAATACAGAGCGTTGTATCCCATATAGTTTATCCCGTTATCGGGAATATCGAGGTAATACGATATCCCCGGGTCCACTACTGAAGCATCGGCCGGCAAAGAGGCATCGAACAGCAGGCAGGCACCGAAAGTGGATGAAAAACCTGTTGCCAGTTGCCAGGCAATGGAACCGGCTTTGTTGTTGCCGGCCAGCACAGTCTGGCCTTTCTTATCAGTTATCCTGTATTTGGTTTTAACCTGATCCAGGACCTGTTGTAAAATATCGTGAGTTATGATGGTTGCCTGTCCTGGAATTTCAAGCACCAGCGACTGGGGTAGTTTCGACGAAGCCATGCCAGTGTTCAAAAGCGAATAAAGCCTTTGTGATTCAAGGGATTCCTGTCCCTGAGTCCGGTCGTGAAGCATTACGATGAGTGGGAAAAGTGCCGTCGTTTCATTATACGCAGCTGGCTTTATTACATTGAAAGTTAGGTTACTCCCGCTGAGTTGTTCGGATATAATCCGTTCAGCAGGGACCTGCTCACCAGGGTCAACGGGGACTGGATCATCCGGATATTGCATCTGTCGAACTGCGAAGCCAATGTATTTTAGTGCTTCGGGCAAGGCACTATGCCAGTAATCCCAAGAGTGAGCCCCATTACGAACCCGGAATTCATGATTAATATTCTGGTCGCGTAAAGTTGCGTGAAGCGCATTATTTGTTACCGAAAGTGTTTCTTCATCGTCGCCGCAATCGATAAAAAGGTTGAGTCCATCGGCAGTGGTGCTGCCAGATCCGACAAGGAAATGGAAAGGACTGTAATTTTTGAAATAATCCGTTAGCCGCTGATCACCCGTAGTTCCACTCCCGCCGAATATGGACCCCCACTGAAGATTGAATACACTCTGGGGCTCGGCCTTGTACTGATCGTCGGTACGGAACGACATGCTCAAAACTGCGGCAGTTTTAAAAACGGCCGGATTCTTTAGAGGCAGGATCAACGCACCGTAGCCACCCATCGAATAACCCATTACTGCCCTGTGCCGGGCATCTTTAAAGGTATGGAACAGTGAATCGATATGCGGCACCAACTCTTTGACAAACATATCCATGTAAGGGAATGAACCATCGAATTTATTCACATAATAGGAATTGAATCCCTCGGGCATCACGTAGATCATAGGAACCGTTTCGGCAGCAAACTGGTCGATATAATATTGTGCGCTTCCTCCTTTATACCATCCGGTTTCTGATTCGCCAAATCCATGAAGAAGGTAAACTACAGGGAATGAAGCAGTTGAATTTTCATATTCCGCAGGCAATAGTATTGCGTAATGTATATCGCGGTCTAGAATGTGGCTTTTAAAAGACTGATGTTCGAGAAGCCGTGCAAAAGGGATAGTATCTACCCCATCATCAACGGTTGGTTTCTTTTCACAGCCCGCCAATCCCATTGAAAGAGAAAGTACAGTGAGAATTGCAAACAAGCCGGAGATGAAACCTTTATTCATGTTTATTATTTATTATCCGTATGAGGGTTGAGCATTGCAGCAGGTTTATCGCTATACACTACATAGGATTTCAGTGTAATCCGGAAATCTGGATCCTGGTTTACCCATCTAATTTCAAGTTTGTGATCACAGTTCTTCAGCATGTATTTGTAGAAAATGTCGTATTTGCGAACGATATAATCGTATGGCATGCGCACCTGTTCAATCTTTGTTCCATCAATATATACATCAAGCATAGCAACGAAATCACTTTTTGCAACACCACACTGGCTCTTTACATTGCCGAGGACGACTATGCCGTTGCCGTTAAAATTAATTTTGATGCTTTCATCCAGGAAATCTTTCCGCACCAGTAATTGTTTGGTCGGGTACATTCCTTCGAAGGATTGCTCGTACCTAAGTGTTGCCGGTTCCTGAACTTTGATAGTAACAGAATCGTTCTTCACTTCGCCGCCATTTTTAACGATTAGTTCAGTTGCATGTTTATAGCTTAATGCATAAATCTGGTTTAGCGTACGGTCTGAATATGGGAATTTCAGGTCCTGAACTTTTTCGATTGCAGGCTTCCAGAATGCAGGGATTCTATCATAGCCAAGCACAACACCCAGGATTCCTGCTGCCGTTGCCGGGTTACAATCCGAATCCTGCCCGCATCGTGTGGCAATATCCATAGTTTTGAAGAAATCTTTTTCTCCATAAAGAAGTCCGATAACCACATAAGCGGCATTTACGCTTGCATCAATGTTGAATGCATTGAAAACTCCTTCGGGGCAACCTTCTTCAGAGGTATGTTTCTTTTGAAATTCGAACCAGCATTGCTTCCAGTCAGAGGGGTATTGCTTGTGCCATTTTATTACATCGGCGATTGACAGGTAGAATTTACTTTTTTCGGGAATTGGTTTAAGTCCCTGTGAAACAATAAACTCAATATCATCGGAAATAAAAGCCGTTGAATACATGGCAGCCATAAATACACCTCCATACCACCCATCTCCGTAATTCATAATATGGCCGGTGCGGTCGCAGATTTCGGAAGCTGTATTTATCATTCCCGGCGACATCATCCCAGCAAAGTCGGCTTCGATCTGGAAATCGATATCATCGGCATGTGGATTATTCAGCCAATATCCTGATGCCGGCGGCATAATCCCGCTCAGGATATTGTACCTTGCTGCCTGGTTCGCGTGCCAGAGTTTATAGTCGTCGTGTGCAAATGAAAGGGCAAACGAATCGGCCGGAGCATTAAGTCCGCATCGCTCGAGTACTTCGATAAAAGTAAGATCCATGTAAACATCATCGTATAAGCCAGGATCGGATTCAAAGATTTCTTTGATATAATCATCGTACCATACCATAGGCTGGTAATCCTGTATCATGGTTCCTTTGAACTGAAATTCAGTAGGTCCGCCAAATGTACAGCCTATGGTTTGGCCAGCCCAGCCTCCTTTAATTTTATCCTTTAGCACTGCCACTGTGAGTGTGGCTTTTGCAGGAAGAATCCTTGTCTTATTATTTGCACCTCCGCATGCTGAGAAGAGTACAATAATCACTACTAACAACAGAAAATTAATTCCTTTTATCATTTTGCTGTTTATTTAGGCAAGTTACTTCCAGGTTGTTTCTCCGCATAAACAACAATGTCGTTTATGCGTATTTCGTATTCAGATTTCGGATTAAC
>CAISRK010000533.1 GCA_903887815.1 uncultured Bacteroidales bacterium
CAATTAAAGTGGGTTATATAACCCTACCGGTGTTACAATCGGTACTTTTTAACTTTATAGCGCAACGTATCGCGGGTTATTCCCAGCAGCTTTGAAGTGCGGGTCTGATTGTTTTCGGTAGCTTCGAGGACTTGCTTTATAATGAGTTTTTCAATTTCGTATAGCTTCAGGCCTTCAGGTGGAATGCTAATTTCAAATGGAAGTTCGCTCTTTTTGAAAACCTTGGGGTTTTTCACAGCCCCGTCAGCTGGTGTCGGGAAATTTTGGCTTATCGAGATTATTTCACCCGGAAGGCTCTCGGCCTGAAGAATATTCATGTTCTCCAGGATCACGGCACGTTCAATAACATTACGCAATTCCCTTATATTTCCGGGCCAGTTGTAATGCACCAGAATACGCCGTACCGAATCATTTATACTTTTTACATTTTTTTGGAACTGGTGGTTGTAATACCCAATGAAATACTCGGCCAGTATAGGAATGTCTTCCACCCTTTCGCGCAGCGGGGGCAATGTGATCTGGAAAACTTTTAAGCGATAGTAAAGATCTTCGCGAAATAATTTCTCATCCACGGCTTTTTTCAAATCCCTGTTTGTGGCCGCTACTATGCGGATATCGACCGGGATATTTGCTGTACCGCCTAACCTTCGAACAATCCTGTTTTCGAGTACTCCCAGTAATTTAATCTGGGTAGCCATATTTATTTCGCCAATTTCATCAAGGAATACCGTTCCGCCTTCGGCTATTTCGAATAATCCCTTTTTTAGTTGGCGGGCATCAGTAAATGCACCTTTTTCGTGGCCGAAGAGTTCGCTCTCGAGGAGCGTTTCGGGCAGCGAGGAGCAATTTATTGTAACAAAGGGTTTTTCGTTGCGCGTGCTTTCATTATGAATGGCATGAGCAAACATATCCTTACCCGTTCCGCTTTCGCCTAAAAGGAGTATTGTGGTAGACTTGGTCTTTGCTATTTTCTTTGATAGCTGGATTATTTGTTTTATAAGGGCCGATTCTCCAATGATGTGGTCAAAAGTAACAACATCCTTTTGCTGCCTCCTGAGCAGCTGAATTTCCTTTATTATACTAAGTTTGTTCTTGATGTTTTCCAACATCACTTCAATTTCCTCAAATGCAAATGGCTTGTTGATGTATTCGGTAGCTCCGGCCTTCATTGCATTTACGGCAGTTTCAATACTCCCGTAAGCTGTCATAAAGACCAGGATGACTTCTTCATCGAGTGATTTTATTTTGAGTATAACATCAATCCCCTGCATTTGGGGCAGTTTATTGTCGATAAAAACCACTTCCGGGTTGTGCACCTCAAAAAGGGCAATGCCTTCTTCTCCCGACTCAGCCGAAAATACGGTATATCCTTTAGCAGATAAATGCTTTTCGAGTGACCAGCGGATCAGTTTCTCGTCCTCAATGATTAAAATTTTTAACTGCTTCATGCAATTCTATTTAATATTTATAAGCAGGCTCAAGGGGTTATGCCGGTAAGGAAAAAAAGAAAGTACATCCTGAATCCTGGTTATTTGTAAACCAGATTTCACCATTATGTTTTTCGATTATATCCTTTGATATTGCGAGCCCCAGCCCGGTGCCTTTTGTACTTGTGGTAAAGAATGGTTTAAAAATTTCGGCCCCGGTTAGCAATGGGATACCACTGCCGTTGTCGGCAACCGAAATCCTGATCGTTCTTTTGAGGGGTTCACATTTGGTTGAAAAACGGATTACCCCGTTATCGGGAATCGATTGTATCGCGTTAAAGCTCAGATTCAACAAAACATCCTCTATGAGCTCGTGATCAAAAGCAAAATCTGGCACATCCTGTCCGAAATCCGTTTCGAAATTAACGGTTTTATCATGTGCCTGGTTTTTGAGAAAGAATACCAATGACCGGATCAACTCGTTTATATTTCCCTGCTGGGGGAAAAGCTCCTTGGTTCGGGAGTATTGAAGCATGTTGGAGATAGCCTGGTTCACCCGGTTTGCCTGCCTTTGTATTTCTTCGAGAATGGGTTTGTGGTCCGTATCCTTCATGTCAGCTACAATAATTTCCAGGGCACGGGCGATGCCAGTCATGGGATTTCGAATTTCATGCGCCACCCGGGCCGACATTTCCCCGATTGTAGCTAGTTTCTGTGTATTCTGCAACTCTTTTTGCTGATACAACTGAAGTTTTTTTTGAGTTTTTTCAAATGTATCCAGAATTTTATTCAGTTCTTTCCCGAGCGAGCCTAATTCTCTTTCCTCAGAAATTTCGATCCTTATATCCAGGTTTCCATCGTTTATCTGCTTTATTCCTGAACGGAACAGATCAAGTGATTTCCTGATGTGTTTGAAGTGCAGAAATGTTACCTGCAGGAATACGGATAATAATATAAAAAGTATGTAAAAAAAAGCGAACCACCGGGTGTTGATCACTATTTCCTTAGTTTCATCATTAAGCAGCCTATAATCGAAAAAGAAATAATAAGCAATAAACGAAAATAAAGATACCAGGGACACGACCAGTATAATAGCCCTAATAATTTTTACACGGAAATTAATATTCTTCATCACTTACTGGAATTAATTCCTGCTAATAACTTAACGGATTGTGGTTTTTGCCATGG
>CAISRK010000534.1 GCA_903887815.1 uncultured Bacteroidales bacterium
AGCATTCAAGCGCCCCGATAAGCTCTTTTACATCTTTAACTCCGTGCCGGTTGCAATATTCCTCTATTCCTTCCAATATTTTAATACATACCTGGGGATCGATAAAGTTTGCAGTTCCCACCTGTATTGCGGTGGCACCGGCAAGCAGGAATTCGATAGCATCGGTTGCATTACTTATGCCGCCTAATCCGATAACAGGAATGGAAACTGCCTTTGAAACCTGCCAGACCATGCGTAAAGCAACAGGTTTGATTGCAGGGCCTGAAAGGCCGCCGGTAATTGTCGAAAGTATCGGGCGACGCTTTTCAGCGTCAATGGCCATTCCCAGGAGGGTATTAATAACGGAAACCGAATCAGCCCCTTCATCTTCAACTGCTTTTGCTATTTCAGCTATATTCGTAACATTCGGCGACAATTTAACGATCATCGTTTTATTGTACACATTCCTGACTGCTTTTGTAACAGCACCTGCCATCGGACATGAAGTACCGAAAGCCATCCCGCCTTCTTTCACGTTGGGGCAGGAAATATTCAGTTCGATACCTGTAATTTTTTCAAGCGGGTTGAGTTTTTCGGCAACTTCCATATAACCCTCAACCGTTGAATCCGAAACATTGACAATAATATGCGTGTCGTAATGTTTTATTTTGGGATAGATGGTTTCGATAAAATAATCGACGCCCTTGTTCTGCAAACCGACAGAGTTTAGCATGCCCGCCGGGGTTTCGGCCATGCGCGGATAACGGTTGCCATCGCGGTTTTTCGAAGTACAGGCCTTGGTAAGAATCCCGCCCAGGCGGTTAACATCGATAAAATCGTCAAATTCAGGACCATAACCAAATGTACCCGAAGCCGACATTACCGGGTTTTTCAGATGCAGTTTGTGTATGTTTACAGATAGATCAGGCATTGTGTGGGTATTTCGGATGTTGGATGTTGGATGTCGAATGTTGGATGTCGGATGTTGGATTTGGCAGCTTTCCCCGGAGTTAATTCCTGATATCAATTTTGAACTTTGAATTTTACACTTTAGATTTTGAATCCCACTGCAACTTAAGTCTCCTGGTATCGAAAACGGGTCCGTCAATACAGGTTGTTTTATTACCTTCAACCGTTTCGACCACGCAGCAGAGACAGGCCCCGATTCCGCAGGCCATAGTATTTTCGAGCGAAATTTCACATGGCACGTTATTGGCGGAAGCAAGGTGAGCAACTGCTTTCATCATAGGATCAGGACCACAGGCGTATATAGCTGAATATTCCCCGATGTTTTCCGAAAGTGCCGGATGCTGTGTAACCATGCCCTTCGTACCGGCCGAACCATCGTCGGTTGTAATAAAAACTTCCCCGTACGGAGCATATTTTTCAGGTTCAAGAATATCGCCAGCCGAGCGGCCCCCAATAAGAATATCTGGGCTAAACCCTTTTTGCTTTAAAATTCGTGCCAGTAAAAGCATAGGTGCTATCCCTACGCCACCGCCAACCAGTAAGGCTTTTTCGCCTGAAGGCATGCTGAAAGTATTTCCCAGTGGATACACGAGGTTGAGTGAATCGCCTTTTTTAAGTCTGGCAAGGGCTTGGGTACCGTCGCCCACTTTTTTAATAAGCAGAGCTAGTTCGTTCGTATTGTAATCGGTATCGTAAATCGAAAAAGGCCGTCGCAGGTATGTGGTAGTTGAATTGCTTACTAGCACCTCGGCAAACTGGCCGGGGAATATCTGCGGCAGGCTTACAGGGCATTTTAGGTAGAGTGCAAAATAATCGGAACTTATGTGATGGTTTCGGGTTACCTCAAAGTCGTGGATAAATTTCTTCATCAGGTGGCTATTGTTCAGGCGAAAATACAAAAAAAATCCGCCATGGTTAACGACGGACTTAAGGATTATTATTCAGTTGGGGCCTCTCCGGCACCTCCCGGCGATTCGGGTTCAGTTTCAGTTTCTTCGGCAGGGGCCGTGAAATCATTTATACCGTTAGCTATCAGCAGGTTGTACCACTGCACAAGTTTCCGGATATGCGATGTATAAACCCGCTCATGATCGTAATCAGGTATAACTGTTTCGAAAAATGCTTTTAAGGTACGGTCATCCGCTTTTGCATCAGGAGCAGGCTGGTCGCCGTTTTTCTCCCTGATCAGCCTGAATACTTCGCGAAGCGGCATATCCTCACCTGTAGTAAAAATACTTATTTCGCCAAGCGAACTGATTTTATCACTCGCAAACGCCTGTATACGTTTTCCGTCGATCAGCGATTCGATTATGACTCCTGACTTAGTTTGTGCAATTGTTTTAAAAAGCCCGGGTTTACCCGAAACTGATAAAATGTCTTTCAAATCCATAACTCTCATTAAATTTTGTGCAAAATTACTTAAAACAATCAGTTTTTACTAGTATGTATTGTTCCCTTACAAAATTTAACACTTATTAAAAATCGAACCGGCCCGTATAGGTGGAAGGTGTAATTTTTTTCAGTTCTTCTTTCACTTTTGCAGTAACATTTAATTTATCAATAAATGAGCTTATTGCCTTACCGTCTATATGAGTATTGGTTCGGGTAAGCTCTTTTAGGGCCTCGTAAGGCTTCGGAAATCCTTCTCGCCGGAGAATTGTCTGAATGGCTTCGGCAACTACTGCCCAGTTGTTATCAAGGTCAGCCTGAAGTTTATCTTCATTCAGTATCAGTTTGTCGATTCCTTTAATCAATGACTTCACCGAGATCTGGGTATGGGCAACGGGCACACCGATATTACGTGCCACGGTTGAATCAGTCAGGTCGCGTTGCAATCTTGATAAGGGTAATTTAGCAGAAAGGTGCTCAAACATAGCATTGGCAAATCCAAGGTTGCCTTCGGCATTTTCGAAATCGATAGGGTTCACTTTATGAGGCATGGCTGATGAACCTACTTCGCCGGCTTTAATTTTTTGCTTGAAATAATCCATTGCAATATAGCTCCACATATCGCGGCTGAAATCGATAAGTATGGTATTGATGCGTTTCAGGTTATCGAACAAAGCAGCAAGGTTATCGTAATGTTCGATCTGGGTGGTACATTGCAAACGTTCAAGGTTGAGATTATTCTTCACAAAATCGTCGGCAAATTTTGCCCAGTCGATATCGGGATATGCAGCATAATGGGCATTGAAATTACCGGTTGCGCCACCAAATTTGGCTGAGAAAGGAATTGTTTTAAGCAATTTAAACTGTTGCTTAATGCGTTCGGCAAAAACATAAATCTCTTTTCCGAGAATTGTAGGCGATGCAGGTTGTCCGTGGGTGCGTGCAAGCATCGGAACTTTTTTCCATTCTTTGGCCCGCCTGGTGATTTTCACAAGCAGATCCTCATACATTGGCATTATTACCTCCTCCATTGCAAGTTTTAATGCGTATGGAAGGGCGGTATTATTTATATCCTGGGAGGTAAGCCCGAAATGAACAAATTCCTTGTACTTGGCAAGACCCATTTTCTCAAAGCGCTTTTTGAGATAATATTCTACCGCTTTCACATCGTGATTGGTAGTAGCTTCTATATCTTTCACTTCCTGTGCGTCGGTAAAAGTAAAATCGCGGCAGAGTGACCTGAGCTCAGCAATTTTTTTCCTGTCGATTCCCTGCAACTGGGGAAGTGGGATTTCGCACAAAGCAATAAAGTACTCAACCTCGACAAATACACGGTAGTTTATAAGAGCAGCTTCGCTGAAATAATACGAAAGGCGTTCAACCTGTTTGCGATAACGCCCGTCAACCGGCGAAATGGCATTAATCATGGTTAGATCCATAGTACAAATGATAAATTATTACCGGTCAAAAGTATGAAAGCATTACAATGAATTGCAAGTTTTTAGAAAATTTAATAGCATTTTTAAGTTTATCACCTAAAATATAATACACATTTGCGGTAATTATGCCGGCAGCATTGAATTGTAGGTAAAAATGTTTTTTTTCATCAGATTGAATATCGGAATGCCAATCCGGTGCCCGCGATGCAGGATTCAAAATCCCAAACCGTTTTCCGGAACAATTACAAATCTGCAGGTTCTAATAAACTAGAAACCAAGTGTTTCATTTACAATAAAAACCGAGAAATCAGTGAGTGAGGGTCGGCGCCTTGTTACCACATATATGTTGCACCCGCGGGTAGGCAGGTTGCAGTTCATGCAGGTACCGTGTTTGGCACAGGGATTGGGACGGTTAAGACGTTTAAAATTAACCGGTGCCGCAATAGTGCGTATGCGTTGCCAGGCAGCTTCCTCGTCTGCAACCAGTTTATTAACGCCTGCAACCACAATCACCCTCCTTGGACCGAACGACATAGCCGCGACCCTGTTGCCGTGCCCGTCGATATTATAAAGTTCGCCCTGTAATGAAATTGCATTGCTGCTGCAGATAAAAACATCACACAACTGCTGTCGGCGCATAACTTCGAGCTTTTCCTTATCGGTAAGCCCTGCTGTATTGTGATCGAGTATTTTTGCACCGGCTTCGGACACCAGTTGTTGCAGGTTCAGCTGCTTAGCAGTCTGCGATCCGCCGAAGGCCACTTCCATGCCGGGAGTTATAAAATCAGTGATGGATTTGGCAGCTTCCTGTCGGGTTTCGAAGAAATCGGCCTCAAACCGGTTCCTGCGCAAAGCTTCAACAGTCTTAAGCCCGAGTGTCCGGCCGTGCCAGGTGTTCATTTCGGTAACAAAGGTGTCGGTAGGATTAATTGTATTCATCAGATGTAGGTTTGACGCGACAAAGATAACAGAACCAACAGGAAAACAATTTATTATTAGGCCTGCACTTTAATTCTTTCGCTGTAAAAAAAACGGTTAATTGTACATTGTAATGAGCCCTGTAAATTCATTCCAGTGTATCTTGCGATAATTCATTTCGATTTCGAAAAGCACATTACGAACCAGGTTGAGGTCTTCGATTGCTGAAGTCCCGAAGTCAACTTCTGTTTCTAAGCCTGTTAATAGTTCCGGGAACAGTTTTGCATAGGACTTTAACAATTCAGAGAGCGCATTTTGGCTGACTTTTTCATCGGCAGGCTGGCTTTCCTTGAGGAACTGGAGTATGCGGAGACCGTCGATTTTCTCGTTGCAGGCTCTTACAAAATGCTGCTGCGTTTTAAAATTCAGCCGTAAACCCTGCCATGGCAGTTCCCCGAACCTGCGGAGCAGGAACTCATCAAGAGGGGTCGGTATATCATTTTTATACAGACTGCCAAAGGATTTTACAGTTTCGGCAACAAGGTCGAAGAGCTTTGAATCATAAACAGGATAACTGCTCCAGTCGCCGGCTATTCCCTTAATCAGCGCCGGCCCTGTTCCAAAGTACACCCTGTCGGAAAGGCGTGCTGCCGGGTATACAATTTCACCGTTCCAGTGCAGCAAACGCCCGGTTTTTACAATCTTCTGCAGAAAATAAAAATCTTCTCCGCTCATCTTGGGAGTCATTCCGCCGGCTGCTTTGTATGCCCAAACCGGGAAAGCAATAGCTGAACCCAGGGCTGTAAAACAATACGGGTTCTTAATTCGCCACATATTGATTGCAAATGCACGCATATAAATTTCGTACCGGAGCATGGCACGGTCCAATTCAGGGGAAAAGGTCAGGCTGTGATAGTAAGGAATGGCGATTGCCGACGCTGCAGGGTTTAAGCGCAGGTTTTCATCAACCGACGAAAAGTAATCCTTCTTAAACACGGTATCGGCATCCATGCTTATAATAATATCCCCGGAATTGGCTATTGAAGTAATATAGTCCATGATGAATTTACGGGCAAATCCTATACCATGTCCTTTTGGCGGCCATCCCCGGCCTTTCGTGGTACGATCGAGGATTTCAATCCTTTTATCTTCAAGCGACCGCAGGTAAGTAATTGTAAGCTGGTTCTCGTTGCACACATCCTGGTGTTGCGGGTCGTCCCACCAGCTTTCGGGCTGATTTACGCACACTATAAGCCTGAAGTTCCGAAAACTTTGATTCATAACCGATTGCATCAGCAAAGGCAGGCGTTCCATTTCATTCATTACCGGAAGCGCTATATAAATCAAAGGGGTTGTCACAGTGGGTAGTATTATATGCAGGGAAATATATATCTTTGGTAAACAAAAACCGGAACCAAAAGTAATAGATTTAAGCGACATCATAACCTGATATGGAAACTAACGAAGTACTCGACAAACTGCCGCGCCACCTGCTTAACCTGATCATCGACCAGCCGTATTCAGGCTATTCGGCGCAGGATCATGCGGTTTGGCGCTATATCATGAGGCAGAATGTGCGCTACCTTCCGCAGGTTGCGCATTCGTCATATCTCGAAGGTCTTAAACGGACCGGAATCAGTATCGACCGCATCCCGCATATGTACGGCATGAATCGTATACTTTCGGAAATAGGCTGGGCAGCCGTTGCTGTCGACGGGTTTATTCCACCGGCCGCTTTTATGGAATTCCAGGCCTACAATGTACTTGTAATTGCAGCCGATATCAGGCCTATCGACCAGGTTCTGTATACTCCGGCACCCGACATTATTCATGAAGCCGCCGGGCATGCCCCAATTATTGCCGACGGGCAATATTCGGCTTACCTGCGCGAATTCGGCCGCGTCGGCACGCTGGCATTTTCATCAGCTTACGACAACAAGGTATACGAAGCCATACGGCATCTCTCTATACTGAAAGCTGATCCATACACTCCTTTTGAAGTTATTGAACATGCAGAAGCCGACCTCGACAGGCTTTCGAAACTCCAGGAAAACCCGTCGGAAATGGCTTTGCTGCGCAACCTCCACTGGTGGACAGTGGAATATGGACTGATAGGGACTGTAGGAAATCCCAAAATCTACGGTGCCGGGCTGTTATCGTCAATCGGCGAAAGCCATAACTGCCTTAAGCCAAAAGTAAAGAAACTCCCTTATTCGCTCGAAGCACAGCATTTTAGCTTTGATATAACTAACCAGCAGCCACAGCTTTTTGTAACCCCCGACTTTGAGCATCTGAACAGTGTGCTCGACGAATACCTGGCCACTATGGCGGTAAGCAAGGGAGGAATGGAGGGATTGAACAAAGCTCTTTTATCGGACGGAACTTCAACCGTAGTTTACAGCTCAGGGCTGCAAGTTTCGGGGAAACTGGTAAAAGTGCAAGAGTTGAATAATCATCCTGTTTACCTTTCTTTCGCCGGACCGGCAATGCTTTGCTTTGGGAACAGGCAACTAGGCGGACACGGAATTACATACCACAAAGATGGCTTTGGCTCCCCCGTTGGCACAATCAAAGGAATTGCGGGAAATATTGAATCGATGAGCGAGGGCGAACTTGCCGCAAACACTATTATTACAGGCAGCGAAGTGAGCCTGGAATTCAGCAGCGGGGTGCAGGTTAAAGGTATCCTTCAAAAAATAACCACTGAGAGGGGTATGATCCTGCTCTTCTCATTCAGCGATTGTACTGTGAGTTACCAGGACACTATACTCTTCAGGCCGGAATGGGGCATTTACGATATGGCTTTAGGCAGTACTATTAAATCTTGTTTTTCCGGACCGGCCGATCCTGATGCTTTCGGGCTCCAGTACCCGGCTCCTGTCGAAAAAACGCACCACTTGCTTCATGGCGAAAAAACTGTCCGGCTGCATAGTTTGTATAACCAGGTACAGGCCGAAAGAACTGAAGGCCCCGATTCAGCTGTTCTTAAAGAAATATGGCAGATCATCAAACTTGATTATCCTGATGAATGGCTGCTTCCGCTCGAAATAGCCGAAGACCTTATCAGGCGGTTTGGTGAAACCGGATCGGCAAAGGAGATTATTGATTACCTTGAATCATGCGCCGGGAAAAACGACGACATGAGTACATTGATCAGCGACGGATTATCGCTTATTGCAGATCAGCCATAAGCAGGCTGTCGGCAGCCAGAAGTAAAATCAAGGCTTCATATTTGTTGTTCTCCGCCAGAAGGCGATGTGCTTCCTTATGGGTTTCTTCCGTGAGTTTTCCGGTGTCAGCACTTACATCGACTGAAATTTTCCTGAATTTTTGCGCCCCCATGTAATTTTCGATTTCAACTGCAGTTGGCATATTCACCATGCTGCCCAAACGCCCGAGGTCATTTCCGGTGAGGAAAGCACTCAAACGTACCGATTCGGGAAGCGAATCGACCCCGATTGCATTTTTGCCCGATGGTTTTTCGAGTGTAAACAAAGCCCGGCCCGAGGCCCTTACATAATTATCGGCACCCATACGGCCTACAAGGTCGAGTTTGCGGGTGTCGATGGCGCCATTCCTGTCGAGTACTTTGTCATTGACATGAATAAGGACAACCTCGCAGATAATAAGATTGGCTGCACCTGCGCCATTACCTGTTTCGATTACCTGGCGGACCTTGCACTCAATCTGAACCGGCGATTCCTTTACTCTGAAAGGTCTTATTTTTTCGGATGGAACCGGTGTGAAACCGGATTTAAAAAACTCGTTTACCCCCCTTGGAAACTCTGTGCTGGCAAGGTTCTGCTGGTTAACCATCGAATAAGTAACTACATTGATCACGACTTCAGGAACTTCCTTAACGTTGAGGTACGTATCCTTTAGCTCATTTGTACGGCCGCTGCGTGAAGGCGAAAAAATAAGCGTGCTGGGATTAACCCCGAATACATTGAAACAGCTGAAAGGCGAAAGATTAGCCTTTCCTGCACTATCGATAGTGCTTGCAAAAGCAATCGGGCGCGGTGCTATTGCCGTTAGCAGCATACGGTGAAGGTGATGGGGCAGTATTTCGTTTGGGTCGATGGTGGACATGGGGGATTGGGGGATTGGGGGATTTTTATTTATTGAGGGGGGCTTGGGTTAATTGACAACGGACAATTGACAATGGTGTTGATAGGTTGAAGATCGGAAGAGCGTCGTGTAGGGAAAGAGTGTTCAGAG
>CAISRK010000535.1 GCA_903887815.1 uncultured Bacteroidales bacterium
TCGGCAAAGAACTTATGCCTTCCTTTAAAGTAATTAACGTAAATGGTCATTATTTTAACAGTGCGGGAGCTACCCTTGTACAGGAACTGGGATTCAGCCTGGCTTCGGGCAACGAATACCTTTCGCTCGCTACCTCCGCCGGCATCCCGGTTGATGAAGCAGCCAACCGTATGATGTTTTCGTTTGGGGTAGGTTCGAATTATTTCCTGGAAATTGCAAGGCTCAGGGCAGCACGTTTGCTCTGGGCAAAAATCGTTGAGCAGTATAAACCTGCCGGCGAATCGGCAATGCAGATGCATATCCATTGCAATACTTCGGCATGGAACAAAACCCTATACGATCCTTATGTTAACCTGCTTCGCACCACTACCGAAGCTATGTCGGCTATTATCGGCGGAACCCAGTCGCTGAGTATTTTGCCCTTCGATACATTTTATAAGGATCCAGATGAATTATCAAACCGCCTGGCACGAAACCAACAAATTATTTTAAAAGAAGAAGTATATCTTGACAAGGTTATTGATCCTGCTGCAGGCTCCTACTACATCGAAAATCTAACTCAACTTATTGCCGATGCTGCATGGAAAGTTTTCCTGCAGATAGAGGAAAAAGGAGGGATGCTGGCTGCTGTAAAAGAAGGTTATATTCAGGATCTAGTAAGCAAATCAGCTGGTCTTCGTCTTGATGATATTGCCAACCGTCGCCTCATACAACTGGGCACAAACCAGTATCCTAATCCAGGGGAGGAAATGCTTGCTAAAATTCATTTCGCCGAAGAAGATGAAATGCTGGAAGAAGAACTCTATGCGGATGAAGATATGGAAATTGACGAGGATGATGATGAAGCTCCAACAACCTACAAAAAACTTACTCTGTTCGGCGGGTCGGATGCTTTCGACCAGTTGAGGCTCGCTACCGAGCAGCATGTGGCTGAAGGGAACAAAAAACCATCCGTTTTCCTGTTCAATATCGGGAACCTCGCCATACGCAAGGCAAGAGCAATGTTCACAACCAATTTCTTCGGTTGCGCCGGGTATGAAATCCTCGACAATCCGGGATTTGAAACTGTCGACCATGGAGTTAAGGCTGCCAGGGCTTCGAAAGCGGAAGTAGTTGTGATATGCAGCTCCGATGACGAATATGCAACTCTTGGAACCGAAATAGCACAAAAACTCAAAGTTGCCGATCCTGAACTGACACTTGTAGTAGCCGGGTATCCAAAGGAAATCCTTGAATCGTTGAAACAGGCAGGAGTTGATGAGTTTATTCATGTACGCAGCAACCTGCTCGAAACATTGGAATCGTTCCAGGAAAAACTTGGTATTTTCTGATCAGAGCAACAACAACTAATTATTAATTAAGAATTCACAAAATCCCTCATCATACGATGCGACCCGATTTTAAAAATATTGATATAAAAAGAGGCCAGCCAAAACCTGCCAGCACCCAACTTTCGGGACAGGCGGAATGGATGACCAACGAACAGATTGCTGTTAAACCTGTATATACCCGCGTCGATCTCGCTGGAATGGAACACCTCAATTATGCTGCAGGTGTGGTCCCTTTTCTTCGCGGGCCTTACAGCACAATGTATGTGATGAAACCATGGACGATAAGGCAATACGCCGGATTTTCAACTGCCGAGGAATCGAATGCATTTTACCGCCGTAATCTTGCTGCCGGGCAGATGGGTCTTTCGGTAGCTTTCGACCTGGCAACACACCGGGGCTACGACAGCGACCACGAACGGGTAGAAGGCGATGTAGGCAAAGCCGGTGTTGCAATCGACTCCATTCTCGATATGAAAATCCTTTTCGATCAGATACCGCTTGATAAAATGTCAGTTTCGATGACAATGAACGGCGCCGTGCTTCCCGTACTTGCCTTTTATATTGTTGCCGCCGAAGAGCAGGGTGTTCCGATGGAAAAACTGAGCGGAACCATACAGAACGACATTTTGAAAGAGTTCATGGTACGCAACACCTATATTTATCCTCCTTCACCGAGCATGCGCATTATTGCTGATATTTTTGAATTCACTTCGAGGAACATGAAGAAGTTCAACTCGATCAGTATCAGCGGGTACCACATACAGGAAGCAGGCGGAACTGCCGATATCGAACTGGCATATACGCTGGCTGACGGGTTGGAATATCTCCGTAAGGGAATTGCTGCAGGAATTGACATTGATGCTTTTGCTCCCCGCCTGTCGTTCTTCTGGGGAGTTGGAATGAATCATTTTATGGAAATTGCCAAAATGCGAGCTGCCCGTATGCTCTGGGCAAAAATCGTACACCAGTTTAACCCGAAGGATCCGAAATCGATGGCCTTGCGCACGCACTCGCAAACATCGGGCTGGAGCCTCACTGAGCAGGACCCATACAATAATGTGACAAGAACCGCCGTGGAAGCGCTTGCTGCCGCATTAGGACATACCCAGTCGCTACATACCAATGCCCTCGATGAAGCCATTGCCTTACCAACCGATTTCTCGGCACGTATAGCCCGCAACACCCAGATTTACCTCCAGGAAGAAACCAATATCTGCAAAGCTGTTGATCCATGGGCTGGTTCGTACTATGTTGAAACCCTTACCCACGAGCTTGCACATCACGCCTGGAAACTCATAGAGGAAGTTGAAGCCCTTGGAGGAATGTCGAAAGCCATTGAGACCGGGATTCCGAAAATGCGTATTGAAGAAGCTTCGGCACGCCGGCAGGCTAAAATTGATGCAGGAAGAGACACCATTGTAGGTATAAATAAATACCGTTTGGCAAAGGAAGACCCTATTGACATACTTGAAGTCGACAATACTGCAGTCCGCCTATCGCAGATTACCAGGCTTGAGAAACTACGCGCCGAACGCAATAATGACGAAGTGCAGGCTTCGCTTGATGCTTTGACACGATGTGCCGAAACAGGGGAAGGCAACCTTCTGGCCCTTGCAATTGATGCTGCCCGCAAGCGAGCATCGTTAGGAGAAATATCATATTCATTGGAAAAAGTTTATGGGAGGTACAAAGCCGTGATCAGATCCATATCAGGAGTTTACTCATCCGAAAGCCAGGGCGACGAACAGTATATGAAGGCATGCAGAATGGCCGACGAATTTGCTGCACTTGATGGCCGCCGTCCACGTATAATGATTGCCAAAATGGGCCAGGACGGTCACGACCGCGGGGCAAAAGTTGTAGCAACCGGTTACGCCGATATAGGTTTCGATGTGGATATGGGCCCATTATTCCAGACACCGGCCGAAGCAGCCCGCCAGGCTGTTGAGAACGATGTACATGTGCTTGGCGTATCGAGCCTTGCTGCCGGACACAAAACCCTGGTTCCGCAGGTTATTGAAGAGCTAAAAAAACTCGGACGCGACGATATAATGGTGATAGTAGGCGGTGTAATCCCTTCGCAGGATTATGAATTCCTATACGAAGCCGGAGCAGTTGCTATATTCGGACCCGGAACTAAAATACCAGCAGCCGCTATACAAATGCTTGATATCTTGATCAGCAGCAGGAAATAATTCATTTCGGAATCGACAAAATCAAAAACCCTTTTCAATTGAAGGAGAAGGGTTTTTGTATTATTGCAAGCCCCCTGTTCAATCCGGATGTTAGATAGTAACTAAGGATTATTAAGCAGCAGTCACCTGCTGAAAAAGGCTCCTTTTCAGGCAATCGGCCAACACATCCTGGCAGATCGGCTTTGTTAAATAATTATCAAAACCCGCTGCAATATCCTTTTCCTTGCCCTGCCCCTTTGCGCA
Source organism: uncultured Bacteroidales bacterium (assembly GCA_903887815.1). Lineage (GTDB taxonomy): Bacteria > Bacteroidota > Bacteroidia > Bacteroidales > UBA4417 > UBA4417. Next base: position 3,770 of record CAISRK010000535.1, read on the forward strand.
TGCGGTGAGTGCAATATCAGGTATTGATGGATTGATTTTCTTAATCCCAGCCAGTACAACCAATCCGTTCATCAAAGGCATATCTAAAGCCATAAGCACCAGGCTTATTTCAGGGTTATCGCCGGATGCTTTAAACGATTCAGATCTGCACCATCTCTTATTATATCCTATGCCCAATTTTACGTAACATATTGGAAATCAACTTCAGGTTTCTCTCATCATCTTCGGCAACGA
>CAISRK010000536.1 GCA_903887815.1 uncultured Bacteroidales bacterium
GATAATAACGGTTGCCTTTGGCACAACAGCTGCTTCGGGAGTATTTAGTGTAAACGGGGTAAACAACTGCGGAAACGGCGCCAGCTCACCTAATTTGTCTGTAACTGTGAACCCTGTTCCTGCAGCACCGGTTATCACAAAGGTAGGTGATACGCTTTTCAGCAGTGCGGCAACAGGAAATCAATGGTACAGGAATGGAGTTGCCATTACAGGTGCTACGGGCAAGAAATTCAGGCCGGTTTATTTAGGGACATACACTGCGGTGGTAACATTAAGCGGATGCAGTTCACTGGTATCGAATGCCATTATTGTAACAGCAATAGTTGCAACACCGGATCTGGAAATAAGCCATTCCTTCGATGTATATCCAAATCCGACAGGCGGACAATTCAATATAAAAGTTGTCTCGGGCAAACCGGTCGTGCTTAACGTCGAAATCTATAACAACCTCGGAGCTCTTCAGTGGAAACTGGAAAATGTTTCAGTCGACGGAACCTATATAAAGGCTGTTGATCTTGGTTCGGTTCCTGCAGGTATTTATATGGTTGCATTAAGGAACAAGGATATCAACCTTGTGCACAAGATTATCATCATTAAATAATACACGTTCAATCTATTAAGAAAAAGCCGGCGAAATCCGGCTTTTTCTTTTATATTCGGTTGACTGCTGGGGAAATTACGCTGGCAGATTTTATTTATTATCGAGCGATTCGCAAAGTTCCTTGTACCATACATCACCGTATTTCCGTATAAGTGAGTCTTTCAGAAAAATGTACAAGGGGATATCATTTTTTTTTCCATTGAGCAATGCCGGTTTGCAGATATGCCATTCGTGGTAGTTTACAGCATCAAAATCATTGTAATCGCTGATACGTACCGGGTACAAATGGCATGAAACAGGTTTCAGAAAAGGGATCTTGCCTTCGTTGCATGCTTTTTCGATAGCGCAGAAAGCAATCCCGTTTTCGTGGTAAACAAAAGCACATTCACAGCCCTTTACAAGAGGAGTAACATAATGCCCGAACATATCGTAATCGAACACGCCGGCTAATTCAACCTGCATGATACCTTCCTGGGTCATGTAAGGTTTTATTTCGTCGAAATAATCTTCCAGGACACCTATTTCCTCCTCGTCGAGCGGTGCTCCTGCATCACCGTCAACACAACATGCCCCTTTACAGGCATCGAGATTGCAGGCAAAACAGATGGTTCCCAGTTCGTCGGATATTAAAGTGTTGTCGATTGCTATCATAAAGCAAAAGTAGATTTTTTTTAAATGTTATGTAAAGGGAATCTTAGTATTCCTGGTTAATATACAGAAGTTGCATACTGTTGCTAATCCTGGAAGTCTCATAAGGAGTGTAGCGTTTTTATTTTGTATATCGTATCAATAGCGTCCTAAACGATTAAAAAAAGACAAAAAGAGAGAAGGGATTCTCGTATCTCAAATTACCTTTGAGTTGCACAACAAAAACACCCCTTCTCCCATGACAAATATAACATTGTTTAGCCAAATCATTTCCAAACTAGACCGTACAAAATTCAAAAAACTTGTTGGACAGCACAAAACAGATAAACATCAAAAGGGATATGATAGCTGGACTCAATTGGTTTCGATGCTATTCTGTCAGTTTGCTAAAAGCCAATCTGTTCGTGATATTAGTAACGGTCTGCGTTCAGCAACTGGTAATTTAAATCACATGGGAATACAGAAAGCTCCATCAAAGTCAACCATTAGTTATCAGAATAAACATCGTAAATGGGAGTTGTTCAGGGCTTACTATTATAGTCTGCTAAATAGTTTAGGACAGCAGCCGGGATTTAAGCGTGTAAAGTTTCGCATCAAGTCAAAGATATTCCTTTTAGATTCTACAACCATTAGCCTTTGCCTAAGCCTCTTTGACTGGGCAAAGTACAAAACGGCTAAAGGGGCAGTTAAAATGCACACACTCCTTGATTTTGAAGGCAATCTTCCTGCTTACGTGAATATTACTAATGGCAAAACGGCTGATAATAAAGGAGCTTATGATGTTCCTTTATATGCAGGTAGTGTTATTGTAGCAGACCGGTTTTACAATGATTTTTCATTACTGAATGTTTGGGACAGCAACAAGGTGTTTTTTGTAATCAGGCATAAGGAAAACCTACAGTTTAATTCGATTAAAGAAAATGATTTACCGGGAAATCGGCATCAGCATATTCTTATTGATGAAATAATAGAACTCAAGAACCAGGGATCTAAAGAAAAATACTCTAAAAAACTCAGAAGGGTGGTTGTTTGGGATGATGTTAATAAACAGACGATAGAACTTATCACAAATCAAATGAGCTGGTCGTGCAATACAATTGCAGAATTATATAAAAGCCGATGGGAAGTGGAGATATTTTTTAGGGACATTAAACAACTGTTACACATCAAATCATTTATCGGAACAAGCGAAAATGCAGTTATGATTCAAATATGGACTGCTTTGATAACCATTCTTGTCCTAAAGGCATTAAAGGCTATTTCAAAGTATAAATGGCACTTGTCAAATCTGGTAGCTTTTATACGTCTAAATCTTTTCGTTAAAATTGACTTACAACATTGGATAGATAAACCATTTGAGGAAAATACCAGTCCACCTTATTCACAAAACCTCATACAAGGGGTTCTTTTCTGAAAATTGATAACTTGAAACGTAAAACCCTGATATATTTATACCTTTACTTCAATCACTAATCGTTTAGGACAGTATTGATCAAAAATGCTTGTAAAGATTATGAATCGTGTCATTCCCATTTGGCCTTTAATTATTTTATGCTTAATTTGCTTTTTACCCTTAACAATTACTGCACAGAACAGGATAAAGGAAAGTCATGCAACTAAACCCTCTGCTAACCTTCACTCTGAGAGCTCATATAAATCACTTGACAAGGGTTCGGGTTTATATTATGGTGCCGAATTAAACCTGGGCATTGGCCTTAACGAAGTTGATGATCCCTACAGCAAACAACTCATCGGTATGGCTGGAATTACAGGTTATGCCTGGAATAAATCGTTCCTTACCGGGATCGGAGCTGGTTACAATGTGTATAACGAAGGCAGCCATTTCCCGGTATTTGCTGATATCCGTTATATTATCGGAAAAAGTAAATCAAAACCGTTTCTTGATATCCA
>CAISRK010000537.1 GCA_903887815.1 uncultured Bacteroidales bacterium
CAGTAATGTTGCGCACTTCGCCCACCTTGGAGGAATGATATTCGGATTCTTCCTTATCATCTACTGGAAAAAGAAAGATGACCGGCAGAGATTTAATAACTGGCAATAAATTACAAAGCCATTGAAACAAAATCAATCGGACATAACGTTTAAGTATAAAGAAAAAAAATGAATTACAATCAATCAGCAAGTGAAAGGTTCCGTGGAATGCTGCAGGTGCAGCCTGCCTTATGGATGCTTATACTTGTAAATGTGGGCGTATGGTTTTTGCTTGCGCTTGTAAAGACCGGCGGTTTCCTGGCTCACCCGGCTGGTACCGAAGGCGAGCAACTTTGGCTCGATATGATCCTCGGGTGGGTTGCCGTGCCTGCATCCATTCCCGTCCTGATGCTAAAGCCATGGACATTAATTACGTATATGTTCGTGCAGGAGAGTTTCTGGCATTTGTTCTTTAACCTGATTTGGCTGTACTGGTTTGGCAAGATTTTTATGGAATTCATGCCGGGCCGTAAAATAGTGACACTATATTTTATTGGCGGAATTGCTGGAGCTTTGACATTTATACTTTCGTATAATGCATTTCCTGTTTTCCACGATACATTGCAATTCTCAACAACCATCGGCTCTTCTGCTTCGGTACTGGCTATAACCGTTGCCACTGCAGTACTGGTCCCGGCATATACCGTTAATTTTTTATTCATCGGACCGGTTAAAATAAAATATATTGCCCTTTTTACTGTTATACTTGATGTACTTATGATCCGATCCGGTAATGCCGGCGGACATTTTGCTCATATAGGAGGAGCTATATCAGGAGCATTGTATATACTTTTTATCCGCAACAATGTGGGACAGATGCTGGGATTCAGTTATCTGAAATCATTAAATCTGAATCCTTTCAAGCGAAAACCCATGCGAAGGGTGCACACCACCAATAAACCATTGACGGATGAAGAATTCAATATAATGAAAGCCGCTAAACAAAAGAAGATTGATCACATACTGGATAAAATATCTAGGAGCGGATACACAAGCCTTTCCTCGGAAGAAAAGGATCTTTTGTTTAAAAGCAGTAAAAATCAGTAACATACATAGATTCGAACTCATTTCAACGAAGTGATTGCAACCAGGGAAAAAACGCCGAAGAAGCCAAAAGGGAAATCATCGTTTGCCACCAAATTCCTGGTGGGAATAAATCTATTCACTATAGTGCTCCTTTTGCTTTCGTACCTGGCGCTCTATATATCACCTGTTAAATTCTGGCCCATTGCTGTTTTAGGTCTGGCATATCCGGTATTCCTGCTTTTCAACCTGTTCTTCATACTTTTCTGGCTTGTCTTTCTGAAGAAATATTTTATCTTATCCCTTCTTGCTATCCTTATCGGTTTTAACCAGATTAAGACCTTAATCAAATTTACAGGATCGGAGCACAAATTATTCCAGGAAAACAGCATTAAGGTAATGACCTATAATGTCCGTCTTTTTGATCTGTATAATTGGCGGAACGAAAGTGGCAAAACAACCCGGAATGATATCTTTAACCTGATTCAGTCCGAAAATCCGGATATACTTTGTTTACAGGAATACTATAGCGGAAGCAGGCAAAATGCTGATTTTTCGGATTCTATAGCTAAACGCTCAGGGTATAAATTCAAGGATATTCAGTTAATAAACAAGGAAACTAAGGTGCTGCCCTTCGGCCTGGCCATACTTAGCAAATATCCAATTATCCACTCCGAAAAACTGCTATACCCGAACAGTAAAGTAAACTTCTGCCAGGTATGTGCTATTAAAATAGGTAATGATACTATTATAGTCATGAATCTCCATTTTGAATCGATTAAATTCGGAAAAGAAGACTATAATTTTGTGAGCGAAATAACCAATACTCCCTCAGCCAATGAAGAGTTAAAGAAAGGGTCGCGTCAGATCGTAAGCAAGATGCGAAATGCCTATATCCGGCGTGCTGCCCAGGTTGAAACAGTAAGCAGTGCGATAAAAACCGCCCGCTTGCCTGTTATTCTTGCAGGTGATTTTAACGATACCCCTGTTTCGTATAGCTACAGGCAAATAAATAACGACCTTGAGGATACCTTTGTCGACTCCGGAAAAGGATTGGAACAAACTCATGCACAGATGCTTCCTTTGTTGCGGCTTGATTATATCTTTCATTCGAGGAAATTTAAGACTATTGAGCACTATACAATAAATAAGGACTATTCCGACCATTATCCTGTTGTCGCACGCATGATACTTCCGGGATAATTATCGAATTAACTTTATACTGAATGAACTTTAAACTCACATCGGAATATGTTCCTACCGGCGATCAGCCTGAGGCAATCCGGCAACTTGTCGAAGGTGTTGAACGTGGTGATGGTGCACAGGTACTGTTGGGTGTAACAGGCTCAGGTAAAACATTTTCGATTGCCAACCTGATACAGGAGGTTCAGCGGCCGACCCTCGTTCTGAGTCATAATAAAACCCTGGCAGCCCAGCTTTACAGCGAGTTTAAAATGTTTTTCCCCGAAAATGCAGTTGAGTTTTTTATTTCCTATTACGATTATTACCAGCCCGAAGCTTTTATCCCGGTTACGAATACCTATATCGAAAAAGACCTTTCGATAAACGAGGAAATTGAGAAACTGCGACTCAGCGCAACTTCGGCACTTCTTTCGGGCAGGCGCGATGTGATAGTAGTGTGCTCGGTTTCCTGTATATATGGTATCGGTAATCC
>CAISRK010000538.1 GCA_903887815.1 uncultured Bacteroidales bacterium
ACAGGAGACAAATTTGATGGAAAACAATTCCATTAATTCACAGAGTATAAATTAAATTTAAAACCACACATGGAAAATCTGATAACAATTATCATTGTAGTAGTTCTCCTGTTTTTCTTTGCAGGAATACGAATAATCAGGCCTACAAACCGGGCCCTAATTGAACGGCTTGGCAAATACCATCACTTTGCACCCCCGGGCTTTAACTGGATTATTCCCGGGATTGACAAGATGTATAAGATCAATATCACCGAAAAGATGATCAATGCCGAACCTCAGGAAATCATAACAAACGATAACCTGAATGCACGGGTTGATGCGCAGGTGTATTTCAAGATCAAATCGGACGAGGACAGCGTGAAAAATTCGCAGTATAACGTTAACAGCATCGAATACCAGATCGTGAACCTGGCGCGCACTACCCTGCGTAACATTATCGGCACCATGACGCTGAAATCGGCTAACAGCGAGCGCGGCAGGATAAACAAGGAACTGCATGGCACCCTGCTCGAAGAAACCCAGAACTGGGGCATCGAGATAGTTCGTACGGAACTTAAGGAGATTGATCCTCCCAAAGACGTGCAGGAAACCATGAATAAAATTGTGAAAGCCGAAAACGAAAAGATAGCTGCAATCGACTATGCTACCGCCACCGAAACCAAGGCCGACGGTGAAAAACGCGCCGAAATACGCCGTGCCGAAGGAATAAAGCAGGCCGCCATACTTCGTGCCGAAGGCGAGGCACAGGCTATACAACTGGTGAATGAATCCGCCGAGAAATATTTCGTTGGCAACGCCCAGATGCTCCGCAGGATACAGGCTATGGAAACTTCTTTAAAGGACAATTCGAAAATAGTGGTTCCAACCGGTTCCGACCTTGTAAACGTAATGGGTGAAATGGGAGGCGTTATTCCAATAAAATCCAAACCGGATAATACGCCGCCGCCAGCTTTCGTTAAGCAGTAGGGCGGTGATTTTGAGATACTCCTGAAATTTTCAAAAGAGAGGTACGATTGACGAGGTACGAGGTACGATTGCTTTATAAATTCGTAAATCGTCATTTGTAAATCGTACCTTATTTATTCTCCTTACGACAAGTGCTCCATGATTCGTCCTAATCAAAATGGTCCGATTATTGATACAATCTACCTATAAATATCTAATGCTAAAATCATGAAAAATGCAATTTTGCTTTTTACTATAACTCTCCTTTTTATATCATGTTCCAAAGAAAAAGAAGAGGAATTGAAAATTACAAGTATCGACCAGGTAAATGGAATTTTTCAATGGGAATCAACTTGTGGAGGATATAGCGGTGGTTGCGGATATGCTTCAACAGAGCATTATGGAGAATTTATTTTTTCAACTACAGGGCAGTTTACAGAAAAGTTCAATGATTCAATTTATTTAACAGCTGAATATAGTATAGTGAAAGTGGATGAAAAAAATGGTTCATTAATGCTGTATAATATAATTTCAAATATAGACACGGCAAAAATCGTTCAATACTCCATGACAATTTTAAACAATAAATTATGTCTAATGAGAGGAGATATATTTTACACCTTCCATAAAACAAGGTAATCATTAGCAGATTTAAAGGTTAGCCAGCAATTTCTATAAGATAAAGTACGATTTACGACAGACGATTTACAAGGTACGATTGTGTTGCACATTCGTAAATCGTCATTCGTAAATCGTACCTTCTTTATTTTCTCAGTCTCCTGATCAGATCTTACTCAGTTTAACCGTAAAATGCCTCAGTATCGGTGCTTCCTCTTCGATGGCATAACCGGTTGTAATCTGGTGCCTGCGTTCGTACACATTGCCCATAGCCACGGCTACATAGTTTATATGGTCGTTTGTATAGGTGCGTCGAGGTATGGCAAGGCGCAGAAGTTCGAGAGCAGGATAGCGGTTTTCCCGGGTTACAGGATCGCGGTCAGCAAGAATGGCACCTATTTCAACACCACGTATCCCGGCTTCGAGGTAAAGTTCAACGGCCAATGTTTGTGCCCTGAACTGCTCCTTTGGCAAATTGACAAGAATCCTGCCGGCATCCACAAAAATAGCATGCCCGCCATATGGCATCTGCACCGGGACACCGTAACCGGTAAGCTTTTGTCCAAGCAAGGCAACCTGTCCAACCCTCGATTTGAGGTAATCAAATTCGGTACCTTCGTACAATCCCTGAGCCATGGCATTCAGATCGCGGCCGGCCAGCCCGCCATACGTCAGGAAGCCTTCGAACATAATATTAAAAACGGAAGCCTGGCGGAAGAGTTCCTGGTCGCGGAGTGCAATAAACCCGCCTATATTGACAATAGCATCTTTTTTACTGCTCATGGTCATGCCATCGGCATACGAATACATTTCGGACACGATTTCGCGTATGCTGCGGTCCTGCTGTCCTTCTTCGCGCGTTTTGATAAAATACGCATTCTCGGCAAAGCGCGCCGAATCGAAAATTACGGGAACATCATACTTTAGCGCCAGCTGTTTTACAGCTTTAATATTGGCCAGAGAAACCGGCTGTCCGCCTGAAGAGTTGCATGTAACTGTAATGATAATCATCGGCACCTGTTCGCGTGAGTGCGATTTCAGAACATCTTCCAGTTTGTTGAGATCAACGTTGCCTTTGAAAGGATGGTCGATGGTTGTGTTAAATGCTTCATCGATGGTACAATCAATTGCCGTAGCCTTCCGGAATTCGATATGGCCTTTGGTGGTATCGAAGTGGGAATTTCCGGGGACAACATCTCCTTCTTTAACCAGTACGCTGAAAAGCACGTTTTCGGCAGCACGGCCCTGATGGGTGGGAAGAAAATGGTCGAATCCCAGTATGTCTTTAATTGCTGCTTTTAACTTGTAATAGGACGAAGCACCTGCATAGCTTTCGTCGCCAAGCATCATCTCACTCCATTGCTTGTCGCTCATTGCGCCAGTGCCGGAATCAGTCAACAGGTCGATAAAAACCTGGCTGCTTCTCAGGTTGAAAAGATTGTAACCGGCCTCTCTTATCCATTTTTCGCGTTCCTCGCGGGTACTGCAGCGGATGGATTCCACCATTTTTATTCTGTAGGGTTCTGCAAAGGGTAATTCCATGTGTTGAATGTTTTAAATTAAAATACAAGATTCATTATACCAAAATATTTTAAATTCCCGAACTCATCGCGCCTCTTGATGTTCCTGAAAATCCACTTCCTAAAACCTGACATAGTACGATATATATAGCGGTGTTGTGAGTCTTCAAATATACATTATTTTGTTACAATTCAATTAAAAGCGAAATTTGTAAAAAAAATATAATTCCCTGACGTTATCAAATCCTTTTACGATGTTTAAACCCTGCTGTTCCGTCCTTCTGCTTTGCGTTGTGCTCACCCTTTCGATGTCGTGCGCCACAGGCAGGCAGAATGGTAGTAACGCATTTGAAAATTCAAAAATATATCCCCGGGTGGCCTGTACGGCCGATACAAACCAAAGCTATGCCTTGCTCCTGCCTCCTCAGTATGAAAGCGGGAAACCCTGCCCGGTGCTGATCCTCTTCGATTCGCATGGCGACGGATTGCTGCCGGTAAACCTTTTCAGCACCCAAGCTGCCATAAACGGGTTTATTATTGCCGGATCGAATAGTTCAAAAAATGGTTTGCCTGCCGATCAAACCACAGCCATTTACCGCACACTCCTCAACGACCTTACCGAACGTTTCAGCATCGAGAAAAAGGCCATTTACCTCTGTGGCTTCTCGGGCGGATCGCGTATGGCAGGAGCTGCCGCCATTACCGAAGGCGGAGTTGCAGGTGTTGTGGGCTGTGGGGCCGGATTGCCCAATATAAAGCAGAAACCCGTTGACCCATTCAGTTACCTGGCTGTGGCCGGGAACCAGGATTTTAACCTTACCGAAATGCAACAGCTCGACCTCTCGCTCGACCAGGCAGGGTATATCCATCATTTGCTTGTTTTCAACGGCATTCACCAGTGGCCGACCAAGGAACTGATCCCCGATATATTCACCTGGATCAGGTTCGATGCCATGCGCCAGAAAGCAATACCCGACGACAGGACCGAAATCAACTCGTTTATTGAGAAAAACGATAAAATGGCCAGTGAGTTTGCTGCTTCAAATAACCATGTAAAACAACAGGAAACCTATCTGAAAATGATGCACTACCTTCAGGGGCTAACCGACGTAACACCCCTGCAATCGGAAATCGACAGGTTAGCCATGGAAAAAGATGTAGTGACAAACCTTGAACATCAAAAGCAACTTATGACCATGGAACAGGATCTTCAGCGCAAATATGCTCCTGAAGTCGAAAAACAGAGCATTGAATGGTGGACAAAGGAAGCTGGGAATTTGCATTCCCTGTCGCTTATAACCTCAAATTCAGACGAAAGCGCTGTTTACAAGCGGGTTCTTGGTTTCCTCAGCCTGAACTGTTATATGTATTCGACAGGTGCACTGAAACAAGACGAACCGGCAGCAGCATCGAAGTTTATTGCTATATACGGTTTAGTGGATCCAACCAATTCCGAAGCTCCATACCTGGCGGCAAAAGTTGCTGCAATAAATCACGATGCAGATGCTATGTTCCGATCGCTGGAACTGGCTGTTAGCCTCGGATTCAATGATATTAAAAGACTGGAAACAGATGCGGATTTCACTGCTTACAGGCAGGATGCAAGATTTACCAGGCTGGTGGCGAAGAAATAGATTTTTTTGAAATTCCATTTTTCAGGATTGCCGGCATTTTATTAATTCCCGGTTCATTTCTATTTCGTTCCCAAGGGACAATATAAAAAAGCGCCGGATGGCAACAAAAACAAATCCACTGACAAAACAAAATATTTTGAAAATGAATGTACCTTTTACCTTATACAGCCGTCAAACATACAAAGCAAAACAAAGAAAAATACCCCGTAAATAATCCTTAAAACTACGTTTGCCCCTATATACAATCACCTGCTGAAACACAATATTTCAGCAGGTTTTTTTTATTTCATCCTGCTCATAAATATTCTACGAATTCCCGTAATTGAATGCTCTAATCCGTATTTTTGCATTATCAATCCGCCTTCACTCCAACCCTATATAGAATTCAGATTATTCAATGGCCAGCCGTATTTATGCCGATCGTAAAATTGTGATTATCACTACCTTCGTGGTAATCGGTTTTATATACCTGGTCCGCTTGTTTTATATCCAGGTAATTGACAGGAGTTACACACTTTCGGCGAATAACAATGTATTACGGTATGTTACGCAATTCCCCGCACGTGGACTTATTTATGACCGCAACGGCAAGCTTCTTCTTTATAACGAAGCAGTATATGATCTTATGGTTATCCCGAGGCAGGTAAAGGATATTGATACAGCCGAAATATGCCGCCTGCTCGATATTACAATCGACGGTTTTAAAGAACGCATGAAACGGGCTAAGGATTATTCGCCCATGCTGGCTTCGGCATTCGAAAAGCAGATCTCGAAAGAAACCTATGGGTATATCGAAGAAAAACTTTACCGTTTCAGTGGTTTCTTCGTGGTGCCGCGTACGTTGCGAAAATATCCTATGTCGATCGGAGCTCACTTACTGGGTTATATCGGTGAAGTAACGCCTGCACAGGTCGAAAAACTTCCCTATTACAACCAGGGCGATTATATCGGCATAAGCGGGATTGAGCGCACTTACGAAAAGGACCTTCGCGGGGTGAAAGGATTAAAGATCAGGATGGTGGACGTATTTAACCGCGATGTTGGTGCTTTCGAAAACGGCCGTTACGATACAGCTGCCGTAATGGGTTCCGACCTATATACCGGTATCGACGCCGAACTGCAGGCATATGGCGAAAAACTGATGAAGAACAAACGAGGCAGTGTTGTTGCCATCGATCCGAAAACCGGCGAAATTCTTGCTTTCCTATCCAGTCCCGGGTATGACCCTAATCTGCTGGTAGGCCGGGTACGAGGGAAAAATTATGCCGAACTGAATAACGACCCCATCAAGCCATTGTATAACCGGGCCATTATGGGCCAATATCCTCCCGG
>CAISRK010000539.1 GCA_903887815.1 uncultured Bacteroidales bacterium
ATCATCTGAACAAGCTAATCCAATAGAAAAATGGCTCATCTTAAAACAGGAACCGGAATATGAAATTCACTTCCGGCATAAAAGGATTATATATATAGGTATGCTATAAAAAATAAACCTTATCAATTCCGGACAGGATACAAAAACCAGTTTTTACTTTAGGATAAAGAAAAAAAAAAGCCCACCTTGAGGTGAGCTTCTTAATAATGTTTAACATCAGTTCGGGACTCTTAACAGATAGTATACCCGCAATATATCAATCTGTTTTTGATTCCGGAAACTGCTCAGATAATGTCCTTCAGGTTAAGCGACAATGAAATAAGCAGCAATACGGTGAAATACACCAATGCAACCAGCATACTTGGAAGCTGGTCTTTTACCTGGTTGTGAATTGTTTTCATGGCTCCTGTATTTAAATTGATTAATGGTTGCGTTTTCATAGTTGCAGTTTAAAGGAGCAGGCTCATTCATCGTGTTTCACCTGGTAGTGGAATTACCTGGTTCCCACTCTTTGCACATTGATGTACTGGTTTTTAAAACTGTAACAGGCTGGAAATTTTATTTTAAAGTTTTATTTAAAAAGCAAGGATTGTTTTTGTAAGTGTTACACTATCCAAAACACTTACATACAGGATAAAGAAATCGAACCTTATAAAATTAAAAGCCATGAAAACGACTAAATTATTTGCAGCCCTGATCCTGATTCTCTTCGGTTTACCGGTCCTTTCCCAAAACTCAATCCTCCCTGACGTTGACATCTACAACCTCGATGGTTCGTTAATCAATGCAAAAGACATTTCGATTAACGACCAGGTTGTTGTGATCGTTTTCTGGAACAGCGATAACAGGGAAAGCCTCGACCAGGTATTGTTGCTGAATGAAGAATATGAAAACGGCTTGAAAAACAAAGATGTAAAAGTTATTTGCATTTGCACCGACTATTCCGGGGCTATGCAGAAAATAAGACCATTGGTAAGTGGTATCGGACTTTCCTTCGATGTGTATGTCGATAAGAATAATGATCTGAAAAGGGCGATGTGTATTCCGCTGATTCCCTTTGCAATGGTAATTAACCAGGCTGATAATGTTTACCTTCAAACGGGCTATTGCACCAACCTCCCGGACCTGATTAACAGAGAAATTCAACCGGGAATTGCCAGGATAAGCGAAAACAGGTAATTGCCATTACAATTTACATTTAATATATCGGTAAATAGTTTCTTCTATTCAACCAACACGAATGCCGCCCATTTAAACGGTTCGTTCCTGTATTTTGCGCTCATAACTGACTGCGTTTCGCGGAATGCGTCATGAATATCCGTTCCGTCCAGCCATTTCTGATAGAAGTTATCCATAAACCCGGTGGTTTCCTTATCGGGAACTTCCCAAAGGCTCATAATAATATACCTTACACCGGCCATTTTGAATCCCCTCTGTAATCCTTCAACTCCTTCACTGCCTTTCACATCGCCCTGCCCTGTCTGGCAGGCACTTAACACAACAAGCTGTGTTTTAATCAGGTTCATATTCGAGACCTCTTTGGCTGTGAGTATACCATCCTCAGCATCAGGAGGCCCCGGCAATCCTTTCCATGCAAGGTTAGCACCCGCCATCAGCAATCCTGAACGAAGCAGTGGATCAGCTGAATACCTGAACCTGGATTCTCCTGTTGAAGGAGCCAAAATCTGTTCTTTTGTGATATCACTTGCCGGCTCAGGATAATAGAATCCATGGGTCGATAAATGGATAACCGAGGGAGCATCAGCACCCGACAAGGCTATAAACGATTCTTCGATGGCATCTGTCCCTGTAATTGAATTTACAGTAACTGAATATTTCCCCAATTTACCAGCCACCATGCCTGCCTCTTTGAGCGTACCTGGAAGGTATCCGAAACCATTACGTGTATTGCGGTTATCCGAACGGGTTTGAGCCAGCGGCACCCTCTCCTTACGCGGATATTTCCCCGACTTTTGCTGTAAGGTAAGTGAATCCGCATCATAAATAATACCTCCATATACCACAGCAGTTTCAACGGGCTCAGATTTACGGTATAAAGCAAGAGTCCGGGTGGAACTAAGCTGGACAAGTTTAAACTTTTCGAATAATTCAGTCCCAGACTGGTCCGATATGGCTGCCAGCGAAATATGGTTAAGCAAGCCCGAAGGAGCATAATAAACAGTGCCTATTCCGGTAAGCAGACCATCAAGGGGTTGCCATATCAGGTTATAGATTGCCTTTCCCTGGTAAAATGCGTTTATATCCCTGTAAGCATCTTTATTCGAAGGAAGAACACTTCTCATCTGCGATTCCTCACACAGGTACCTCATTTGGGGAAGTGTATCGTTATATCTTAGCACAAGAGCGCAATAGAATATGCTATCGGTTTTTCGTTCGTGATCGTAAAAACGGAAGTTTACAAATTCGACTGCTGCCTGCTTTTCTTTGAGCTGTTTACTAACATCTATCCATTTTACATCGAATGATTTCTGCATTTCGCTGAAAACATGCGAACGACGGGTCAGATCCTTTTCGAGTTCCTCCGAATGCTGTTCGATTGCAGTAATATCTGTCTTCCTTTCAGGTATCGGTTTTTGCTGCCAGATATTAATTTGTCTTTTAAGTACCCGCATTTGTTCATATTCATCAATAAGAGCCGAATCGCCGCTTTTGAGAATGGATTGCTGCATCGAGGTTACCGAGGATAAGATAATTCCTTTCAAAAACAGTTCGTTATCATACCCTCCGCCGCACAAACCGGGGGATGAAGCCTGGGCCTGAATAATGCATGAAAGATAATGGTCGTAAAAGTCACCGACTTTAGCCAGGTAAAGTTTCTTTTCAGCTTCAGGAAGGAAAGAGAAATAATCCCTTATATGCTGGCGCATACTTGCATTCACTTCATCCATTAAGGGCAGCGCCGATTTAAAATCCTCGTTGGCAATGTATATTTCTGCTATCCGTTGTAAGCAATAATTATAATCGGAATGGCCTGTCCCATAAAGTTCTTTGTAGATCGCCGAAGCTTCTTCCAATAAAGGCAACGCAGCCTGGTAATTCCCCATTTCCTTATAATTGACAGCCAAATTCTTCAGCGACATTGCATAATCCACATTCTTTACGCCAACAGCCTCTTTGTAAATAGCAACTGCCTGAACAAACAAGGGCAAAGCAGTATCGTAATTCCCCATCGATTTATACAGCCTGCCCATACTGCTCAACGAGAGAGCATATTTCAGGTGTTTATCACCAAATTTTTCAAGAAAAACCGATGAAGCTTCTTTTTCCATTGCCATTGCTTCCGGGTATTTTCCGGCACCGGAATACTGGTTGGCCAGGTTAATCAGATCGGTTGCGTAGTCAGGATGATTTGCGCCTAACACAATACTGTCGATCCGAGTAGCTTCAGCAAGCAAACGGATTGCTTCCCAGTAATTTCCCATGTCGCTGTACAGCTGCCCAAGGTTGTTCAGAGCAATGGCATAATCCTGTTGCCTGGCGCCCGTTTCCGGCTTATTCAATTCGATTGCTTCCTCATACAGAGGCAAGGCCGCATCATAATTTCCAAGCGTAACATAAAGCAATGCGAGGTTATTCAGTGTCCTTGAGTATTCAACATGTTTCCGTCCAAACACATCCAGGTAAATAGTTAAAGCTTCCTTATACAAACTAAGGGCTGCCTCATAATTACACACCTTTTTGTAAACCATGGCCAGGTTGTTCAACACCCGTGCATAATCGGCATGGTTGGTCCCGAGTTGTACCCGCCTGATTTCTCTTGCTTTCTCAAAATAAACTATCGATGTATCATATTCGCCAAGTGCCGAATATATTGAGCCTAAATTCATTAATGAGCTTGCATAGGAAGGATGAGTAATTCCAACAGTTTCTTCACATATCGAGGAGAATTCCTTTAGCAGTGGTAAAGCGGCCTGGTAATTACCCATCTTTTTATACAGCATGGCTGTATTGTTAAGGTCAATACCGTAATCGAGGTTCCTGCTGCCGAGTTTCTCCCGGTCAATGGCGGTAGCTTCAATGTACAAAGGCAGGGCCTTATCATATTTACCCATCGAATAGTTAATCGCGGCCATGCTGTTCAGCGATTTGGCATATGCCGGATGCCGGGATCCTGAAATTTTCAGTTTAATACCTGCAGCCTGTTCGAACAAGGGTAAAGCTGCTTTGTAATTGCCAACCGAATAATAATAGGTGCCCAGGTTGTCGAGTGATTTTGCAAATTCCAGGTTTTCGGTACCCAGCGCATCCTTCTTGATTTGTTTTGCCTGTTCAAGCAAGGGCAAAGCCTGTTCGTATTTTCCCTGGTCACAATACAAAACACCAATATTTTCGAGCGATTCAGCATAGTCAGGATGAACTGATCCCAGAAACCGCAGGCGGATATTCAACGATTGCTGGTACAGAGGCAGTGAAACATCATACTTGCCCATCGAATAATAACAATCGGCAATATCATTGATATCGGAAGCAATTTTAATACTGTCGGCACTTTTTTCATCCAAATGGATGGATTTCAGTTTTTCATAAGCCCGCAAGGCCTTTTCGTATTGTCCTGCTGAATAGAAACAACTGCCGGCTGCTACAAGTGTATTCTGATATAGCGTATCTGATTCGTTTTTGGGGGCTTTGACTTCATCAAACCACTTATAATATAATTCAGCTGCTTTTGAATAATACCCTTCGCTAAAGAAGGCTGAAGCCTGGACAGGTATTTCTTTATAATCCTGGCACGAAACTCTTCGCGGGAGAATAATACCAATCACGAGTAAACAAGAAATAAATACAATTTTCATTCTCCTTACAGAATTAATAATACGATCCTTTATGGGATAATCAGTCATGCAGAATTTACTCTTTGAAATTTGCAAAGAGCTGAATTCATTCCTGGTTTCTCCTGTTATCAGATATTCCCGTAAAAAGGAGAAAATCAAAGCAATCAAACTTTAGTCGATACTGTCGCCTTCAGCCTGTTCGCTGTCGCCATCGGAAACAATAACTCCCCCGGTTGCGCTGGCTGATTTCGAAGTTGAGTCCGATTTCGGACCAACTGCCGTGCTGTCGGGCATTTTATTTTTCTCATCGGTGGATGTGCCGGGGTTGCAGGCAGCAATCAAAAGGCATAACCCAAAAACTGCAAATGCCATGAAAGAAATTGTTCTTTTCATATCCTTGATTTGTGTTAAAGAAGGGTGAGATTATGGTTTTATCAGTTAATTGTTACTCCTATAGTTGAATTGTCGGTAGGAATAATCATGCTCTTCACGATATTCAGATCCTATAAGGACACTGCAGGTTAACATCCTGCTTTACCAACATTGAATTTGCATTTTACTTCTACCCGGTTCAGGCATTTAGCCTGGGAAATTCCTGATACAGGGCCAGGACGATGGCAGGTTATGGAAGTTTATTCTGCGGAACACCTGGTCAGGGATTGTTTTTTTTCAGTACATACCTGATTTTGTAATGGCCATTGGTTGCTTCCGTAAGTTCATCGATTTTACTGGCAGGGCCGGTAATCTGGATGGTGAGCGTTTTTGTGTCCTGGGTTGTGTCGGTTCCGACAATACGCATACGTCCGGGACCGTCGCTTGTTCCGCGGTCGCTGTCGCCGTCGGCAACAATAACTCCTGATGTGGCACATGAAGAAATAATCAGGGCAATAACCATGAAAAGGAAAGCCAATAAAAGAATAGATTTTTTCATACTGCTGTTATTTGAGTGAATAAAAAGACATATAAAGGCTTTATTCTAAAATCGCTAAACAGAAATGGCAGTTTTCCCGGCAAGTGGCAGTAAACACAAATATACAAAGAAACCGTAAAATGCCACCCTTTAGGTATAAAAATCCACCGGCGTCCGGCTGACTATCAACTCATTTTCAATGCATTAAACCAGTATTCGACAATCTCATTTTAGTATTCCTTAGAGCTTCCCGTTTAATTTCATGACTTCACCTGACCTCAGGTAATTGTTTTGAATCAGCGAATCAAGAATCATTTTTCCTTTGCTCCTATTTCCAAGCCTGATCTCCGATAAAGCGCTGTACCATTTTGAATCGTTGTAGTAAGGAGACCCCGTACCGACCTTTCCAAAGTGATTCAATGCAGCTTTCAGCATATTTTGGCGTGGCTTGTTAAAGCCCTTTGTCATATAAATAATCCCTAGGTAATAATTTATCTCATTCAGGGTATCACCCGAAGTGAAGGCATTACTGCGAAGCAGGCCTGTAAAGATAATTGCACAACTGTCGTAATCATGGTTTCCGAATTTATCTGCAGCCTTGATATAGAGATCGGTTGCTGCTGATGACTCGCTCCGCAACTGCATATATTCAATCTCCGTAGGAATATCGCCTGCATAGGCCAGCAATTCCGAATCCAGGGCTTTCAAAATGCTGTCCTGTTTTGAATCCGGCCTGGTTTGCTGAGCCAGCTGATTTACAGGATAATGCTTTTCAGGCAGCGAATCTACTAACGCAATTTCGGGCTTTTCATCCTGTTTTTGATTGAAAATGACCGTATCATTTTTTTGCGTTGAATCATTCAGTATTGAATCGCGTGTGGAATGCACGGCCATGGGTTCTTTTTGTTCGGGCCTGATTGATACCCAAACAATACCTGCAATAATAAGTATAGAAGCAAACACAAGTGCCAGGCGGTAGCGAGGCTGTCCGGCTATAATTGCGGGTGTAAAGCTTCTGAGATACTCATCCATCCTGCTTAAAGGATTATCAGTTGCAGTTTTTGCCTCCCTGCTCGTTTCTTCGGCATGCACTTTTTCGATCACTTCCTGTAAAATCTTCGATAAGGCTTCCTCTTCTTCCTTTTCCGATTCAGCGCTTTCAACCTCTGTAAGCAGGTTTGCGTTCCTGGTTTTCGCGGTTTCGGCTGATTTATGCAAATCACCAAGAAGGTTATACTTCCGTAAAAGCGATTTGTTTGCCGACAGGGCCTCGTTAAACTTTACTTTCAGGTTCTCATCCAGTTTTCCGGCAATACTGAACTCGATAAGCAGATCCTCAGTATACTCCAGTTCTGCAGGGTTAATTTCCAAAATTGAATAAAAATAGCAATTGAGCAGGATTTGATTCAGTTCTTCAATCCCGTTTTCATCAAGTGTACCTTGCCTGAATCTCTCAAATAACTCCCTGTGCCTGTTCATTTTCGTGCATTATTTCAGTAAAGTCCTTATCACCTGCCAGGCGGGCGAAAAGTCCTTTATTTGATTCATAAATTTTGTTTTCAAGTACCGTAACATCAGCAGGCATATTCAGCTGCAGTTGCCCTGCCAGATTCCCTGCCGGTTCTGAACCAGGTTCCTGCTGAAGCAGTTCCTGTTTAAGGCTCCTGAGCAGTTCGATAATTATCCCGCAGGGTTCATCCGAACCATAGTATAGTAGCAGGATCACAGCCTGTAATTCCTGCAACCCGAAAAGACCGGTTTTATACAATTCCATCAGGGCCCGCATCATTTTCTCATCAGGAAGTCCTGCCAGTGCACTGGGTTTCCCGACACCTGCGAAGTAGAATACATATTTGAATATGCGGCTGTATTCCACAAATTCGGGCAGTGAGCGAAACTCTTCTTTAAAAACATCCAGGCCCGGCTGAATAATGGGTTTACGGTGGCATAATTCAACAGCCCTGATTTTTTCGTTCAGTTTTTGTTTTTTCGCTTCCCGCTGCAGCAGGTAATCGGCGGCTTCATCGAGTAACTCCGGAACCATTTCCAGGTTTTTATAATACCATTCCGAAAAATGCGACCTCAGGCGGCTGCTGTGAATACGGGTATTATTGATACCAATCAGTTGCCGTACCTCCTTGTCCTCGAGGTTACAGTCGTATTGAAGCAATGAAATCACGGTTCTGAGTTTCCGTTCCTCAACCCTGTTGCGGTAATAAAGAAAAAGGAAAAGAGAAGGGCTATCCGTTTCGGAACTTACAGTGTTTATATCTTCAGGTTCAGTAAGTTCGCCTGATTTATTCCTTGCAACCTGGAATTCGGAGGTGCGCGTTTTGTTAAGGAAGAGGTTTTTAGCGATGCCGCAGAGGTATGTACTCAGCTTGCTGTTCTGATAAAACCGGCGGTTATATACACGGCAATATTCAGGTTTCAGAATATTGGCCGTAAAATATACTCCCAGCTCCCCCTGGGTAAGCTTTTTCCAGAAAACCAGCAGGCTTTCATCGAAAATTTCTTCCTTGTCATCCTGTTCGCGGCAGCCGAATGTATGCAGGGCGCTCATTACTACCTCTTTCAGTTCGTATACTTTCCTGAATCCCTGCCCGTTCACGAGTTTTTGCTCGAATTCCTGGCAGGCAGCGAATGAGGGGTTTGCGGGACCCGTAACCAGAATAAGGGAATACAGGTTAGCGAGGTAGATC
>CAISRK010000540.1 GCA_903887815.1 uncultured Bacteroidales bacterium
ATGTGGGTTGTCCTTCGGGAAGCGGAAGGTCGTTATCAATAGTTTTGGGAACATGGATGTTCTGGATCGGGAACTTACGTTCAGTAAGGAATTTGGAGATGCGGTTTGCTGTTGAAGCTGTATCATCTCCTCCTATCGTCACCAGCAATTTCACGTTATTTTTAACAAAAAAATTGGTCTTAAACTCCAGGTCGGCAGGTTTATAGCGGCTCATTCGTAAGGTTGAACCTCCCATGCTGAAAACGCGGTCGGCCATTTCAAAGTCGATATCAATCGTACTTGGATTTTCAGTAAACAGGTTTTTATACCCGTCGTGTAACCCGATAACCCGGTATCCATCGCGCAGGAATACTTTTGCAACTGAACTGATAACTGTATTGATTCCCGGGGCAGGGCCTCCACCGGCCAGGATTAAGATTGAACCTTTCATTTACTATTCGATTTATTTATTGGCAAGAGTGAGCTTTTAATCCCCTTGAATAGGGCTGAGGCTACGAAATTACTAAAAAAATCAAAATGCCGGAGATTCCTGGACAGAGAAAGTGTTATTCTTACACTACTGAATGTTCTGCTTTACAAATGTGATGAAACAAAATTCCCCGGATTAGTGCTCTAAAGAGGGCCTCAATCCAGGGAATCTATTTAAAAATCAACCTTCTGAGGACTGATTTTACAAGTGAACACTAGAGTTTCATCACTTTGAATACTGACAAGGATTCGCCATTCATTATTTTCACAATGTAAAGGCCTTTCCGGTACGATGAGAAATTGAGAACAACTTCACCGCCATCGAATTCACCATGCTGCATGATCCGCCCTTCGGCACTTGTTACAATAAAAGTGCATTGGTCAGCCTGTGCTGCCTGGAACCTTACCGATAGAATATCAAGAACCGGGTTTGGTGAATAGGTGAGATCAGGGATGCTTTTATCGCCTTCGGGCAATAATGTAAACGTATTCGACATTGCCGACATAATTTCACCGCTCTTCGAAGGACTACACGGCGTGGGGCGTACAACCTCGATAAAATAACTGGCAGCCCCGGGGCCTGCATTAAAATCGGTATATGAGGTTATGTTAGAAGCAACGGAGTCGATAAGCAGGTAATTATTCGACGAATTCAGCTTGCGGTAAATCCGGTAGGTGTAAAATTCAAATCCTTCGTAAGGATTCCAGATCAGGTTATTGCAATTGTACCCCGGCATTACGTTGAGATGGATGGTTTTATGATATGGGCTGAGCGGTGATTCAACCTGGTTGTAATCGCTGGCAGATATCTTGTATTTATAACTCCGTACAAGAGGTTCGGAAGTTGGGTCCGCCCAGCTTGAAAATGAAGCATAAGGCACTTCCCCGATCTTCTGGAACTGATTGTTTACAGCTGTTTCGCGATAGATGTTGAAATGGTGAATAGTGGTTGTTACCGGTTTATTCCATACTATCAGGTTTCGCCCGCTAACCCTGTCGAATGTAACAATACATATTCTTAGTTCGTAATTTGGATTGCCAATTACAACGGTTACAGTGCCTTCCATCAAGCGGCTGCATTCAAGACCATCCCACCTGGCTTTGCAGGAATATTCACCCGGTTGGGTAATAAGACCAAAATCAAGGGCATTCCCGGTTCCGGCGCGGGTAATTTGCGTAGGAACCTGGTTGAGCAGCAATGTATAAATCACGCCGGTTTGCGATCCGCTCAACCCGACACTTACACCGGGGCCGTTTGGTGGAACCGTGCCGCCTCCGGTTATGTGGTAAACGTTTGGCAGTGCCTTTACCTGGACCAGGCGGGTACTGCTGCAGCTATCATTTCCTGATTTAACAGTAACATAAACATGTTTTTCGCCTGACGTAAGCCATTTAACCGAATACGGGCCTTGCCCGGTTCCTGAAATAACAGTTGCTCCGCCAAAGTACCAGGTATATTGTGCTGTTGCCGGGAAATTACCTGTAAAAGCTATTGTTACGGCTTGTTCGATGCAAACATTCTCCGGAACGGAGAAAGTACATAAAGGTGAATTTGAAAAATCAACGGCAACTGACCCTTCCATAATCCGTGAACATTCCAGTCCGTCCCAACGGGCTTTACAGGTATAAATGCCGGGTTCGGTTATCAGTCCAAAGTCAATCGGACTCCCGGTACCAGCCCGGGTAATTGTTGTTGCCACATTGTTTCGGAGCAAAGTATAGATAATTCCCGTTTGTGATCCGCTTAACCCTACATGAACCCCGATGCCACCTTGTGGATAGATGCCGCCACCTGTCATATGGAATATATCGGGTAAAGCTCTTACCTGCACAACGCGGGTATTGCTGCAGCTATCATTACCGTATCTAACAGTGAGATACAGGTGTTTTTCGCCGGCAGTCAGCCATTTAACCGTATATGGTCCTTGCCCGCTTCCTGAAATAATAGTAGCCCCGCCGAAGTACCAGGTATATTGCGCTGTAGCCGGATAGTTCCCTGTATAGGTTATTATTACAGGTTGTTCGATGCAGATATTTTCGGAGACTGTAAACGAACAGCCTGTAGTGTTCCCGATCGCAACGGTCACGCTTCCGTTCATCATTATTCCACATTCAAGTCCATCGAGCCTGGCTTTGCAGGTATAAACTCCAGGCTGTGTAATAAGGCCGAAATCGAGCGCACTGCCTGTGCCGGTCCTGGTAATTGTAGTTATTACCTGGTTAAGTAACAAAGTGTAAATCACGCCTGTCTGCGACCCGCTTAATCCTATATGCACACCCGTGCCGCCCTGTGGGTAGGTCCCCCCCCCGGTAATGCTGAATAAGGCTGGCAGTGCTTTAACCTGGACCACCCGTGTACTGCTGCAGCTATCGTTTCCTGATCTTACTGTAACATATACATGTTTTTCGCCTGCTGTTGTCCACTTCACTGAATATGGTCCTTGCCCGCTTCCCGAAATAACTGTTGCTCCTCCGAAGTACCAGGTATATTGTGCTGTTGCAGGGAAATTGCCGGTGAAAGTTATAATTGCCGGTTGTTCTATGCAAACATTTTCGGGAACGGTGAATGTACACGTATTAATGTATGTATAATCGACGGCAACCGAACCTTCCATATACCTTGCACACTCAAGTCCATCCCACCTTGCCCTGCATGTATAAATTCCGGGTTCGGTTATCAACCCGAAATCAACCGCGTTTCCTGTGCCAACCCGTGTAATTGCAGTTGCCACCTGGTTGCGGAACAAGGTATAGATTATACCTGATTGCGAACCGCTCAGCCCAACATGAACCCCGGTGCCACCTTGCGGATAAATGCCGCCACCAGTCACATGGAAAATTTCAGGTAATGCTCTTACCTGCACCAGGCGAGTAAGCGTACATCCATCATTGCCTGAAGCAACTGTAAGGGTTATATGCTTTTCGCCGGCTTGTAACCATTTTACACTATAAGGGCCCTGACCGCTTCCGGATAAGATGGTTGCACCATCAAAATTCCAGGTATATTGTGCCGGAGCAGGTGCACTGCCGGTATAGGTTATTGTAATTGCCTGTTCGATACAAACATTTTCGGTAAGGGTAAATGAACAGGTAACCGGATTTTGAGCCGAAACTTGAATAGACGATACCAGGAACAAACTCAGGAAAAGTAGCAGACGAAGAGTGAATGGAGTTTTCATAAAATGAAATTTTAGGAATTGATTATTGTAATATTCTTTTCATGATTTTCCGATAATTTCGTGATTAACGGACATATCAACCAGCAAATAAAGTGCTGTTTTTAAAAAAGAACCAATAAAGGTACAAATAAGTCAATAAGTATAGTGAAATAGTATTGTATTTTGCCTTATTTTCAGCATTATACTTAAAAACAAAGGACCATTTTTATAGCCATCGACATTTTCTGACCCGAATCGAACTAATAACAACAGAAGCACAATAGGAGTTGATTTACAGTGCAGCTTAATTGGTCTTTTTAACTACAAATTGTGCAGTCTGACGGCTACGCTGCTCTAAAAGCAACGGTCTGCCATTAAGTAATTTATTGATAGTGGGCTGGTCGTAATGACGTACAGTAATCAGCTGCAAACCTGTATTATAGCGATAGTCGAATTTCCCACCCAGAATCCTGAGCAACTGATCCATTTTGCGGTTGTTCTGGTCGAAGCAGATTGAAAAACTTATTGCTGATTGCTGCATCATATTTATACGGATACCACATTGAGCCAATGCCCCGAATATATCGCTAAGGTTATTTTCGGCTATAAACGAAAAGTCTTTTACGCGAAAGCTAAGCAGCGTTTGGTCTGATTTCAGAATGATGGATGCTGTTTTATCATCATCTTCCGAAACAGGTTCAATACGGGTTCCTGGTGCATCAGGGTTCAAAAACGATTTTACACATAAGGTAATTCCCTTGTTCTGAAGGGGTTTTATGGTTTTGGGATGAATTACCGAAGCCCCGTAATAGGTAAGTTCTATGGCTTCGCGGTACGAAATATGGTCGAGCAGGAAAGTGTTTTCGAAGAACTTGGGATCGGCATTCAATATTCCGGGGACATCTTTCCACACAACCATTTTGGCGGCGTTAAGAGCATGTGCAAATATTGCGGCCGTATAATCGCTGCCTTCGCGCCCCAGCGTGGTAGTGGCGCCTTTTGCGGTGCCTCCGATAAACCCTTGGGTTAGGGCAACTTTTTTGCTTGTATCGCCCGATTCGAGAAATGGCGACAGTGCAGATTCCACTAATTTTTGAGTGGATTGCCAGTCGACCTTGCCTTCTCGCCAGGTTTCATCAGTACGTATGAGTTCGCGTGCATCAAAAAGCCGGCAATTTATTCCCTCATTGGCAAGGTAACCGCTGATTATCGTTGTGCTGATCAGTTCGCCGAAACACACAAGTTGGTCGTAGTCAAAATCGTAGTTTAACGACGGCGGAGTACTCAGGTGACCTTCCATTTCTCCGAATAGCATATCGGTATTAAAATACACCGGATTTGTTCTTTCAGGAAAAAGTTCAGAAATAATTTCCTGGTGATAAGCTATAACTTCCTGAATATAAACGGACAGGCGTTCATCATTTTCATACCATGCAGTGAGTACTTTTTCGAGTGCATTTGTGGTTTTACCCATTGCCGAAACGACAACCACAAGCTTTTCGGGGGCATACTGTCTGATGATTTTTGCTACATTACGCACGGAATCAGCATCTTTCACCGAAGCGCCCCCAAATTTAAAAACCTTCGTCATAATGTGAGTTTACATTGTAAAAGTACTATTTTTGTTTAAACGTTCGAAAAGGCCGGATTTTTGAGGCCGGAAGTCCGGAGTCGGAAGACCGAAGTGGGCTCTGCCTAACAGATTTGGAGGTATAAATTAATTTTTGAAGATTCGAAATATCCGTATCTGATGAAGATCCAATTTGTCGGGAAATTGTCCGGTAGATGCTTCAGGCTTCCGGCATCAGTCTCACGGCAAAAGAAGAAACCAATTTTAACATAGACATAGAAAGACCCTTCCCCATGCCAATGAAAACACTTGTACAGTTCATTAATGAAAAACAGGTTGAATACCCTGATGCAACAGGCGATTTTACCCGCCTGATCAATGATATCGGCATTGCAGCCAAAATAGTGAACCGGGAAATCCGGCGTGCAGGGCTTGCTGATATTAACGGTTATTTTGGTTCGACTAATATACAGGGCGAAGAACAGAAAAAACTTGATGTGTTTGCCAACGAGCAGTTTATCAATGCGTTGAAGCATGGTGGTCAGTGTGCGGCACTGGCATCGGAAGAAAATGAGGATATGATCATTTTCGGAAATAAGTATTCGATGGGCGGAAAATACGTTGTGGCTTTCGACCCCGTTGACGGTTCGTCGAACATTGAGGTAAATGTGCCAATCGGGACTATTTTTGCAATATATAAACGAATTACCCAGGAAGGTGCTTCGGGCTCCATTGAGGATCTGCTTCAACCTGGCCGGAACCTGGTGGCTGCAGGCTATGTAATGTATGGCAGTTCTACCATGTTGGTTTATACAACCGGAAATGGTGTGAATGGATTTACATACGATGCTACTGTTGGCTTGTTTTTTCTCTCGCACCCCAATATGAGAGTACCCGAAACCGGGACCATTTATTCGATTAATGAGGCCAATTATGTTTATTTCCCCGAAGGGGTAAAGCGGTACATCAAATATTGCCAGGTGGATGACAAAGCCACAAACCGTCCATATAGTACACGTTATATCGGATCGCTTGTAGCCGATGTACACAGGAACCTGATACGCGGTGGGATTTTTATATACCCGGGAACCTTAAAAAACCCGAACGGGAAATTGCGGTTGCTTTATGAACTTGCACCAATGGCCTTTATTATTGAGCAGGCCGGGGGAAAGGCTTCCGACGGGTTCCGCCGTATAATGGATCTCGAACCTTACGATCTTCATCAACGTTCGCCGGTATTTATCGGTTCAGTAAAAATGGTTGAGAAAGCGGAGGAATTCATGCGTGAATATTCAAGGGATTTTGTGGAAAAAATGTAAATTTTTTATTCGTATTTCTAAAACTAAATATGTTTATCTTTAAAGTGTTCAAATTGCTACAAACTAAATCTAAAAATCTATGAAACTATTTTTGCGACTGTTGGTTCTGGTTTCTCTCTGTTTAATTGTTTCAATTGCTACAGCCCAGGACATTAATGTACCTGCATCGGTGAACCGTACTATCAATAAGATTAGTAAAATCGGCAAAGGATCAGGTGAAAAAAATACTGAGAAAAAGGCAGAAGGTACTGAAAATGAAGAGGCTACTAAAGAAAGCCAGGAAACTCCTCAGGCTGCCGAAGGAGACGTTAGCGACGACAAACCTACAGCCCCTCAGGATAAGCCTAGTATGCAGACCTATTCGAAGTATGATTTTATTCCTGGAGAGAAGGTATTGTTTTTCGACGATTTTACCGAAACTGCTGTTGGTGATTTTCCTCCTAACTGGAATACAAATGCATCAGGCGAGGTGGTCACTAACAATATTTTCCCGGGCAACTGGTTTAAACTGATTGGTGAAGGGTCCATTGCACTTGACGAAGGCATCAAACTTCCTGATAATTATACAATTGAATATGACGTTATTCCCCAGGTAGGCAGTGATCCCAACAACAGTAGTTTCGATTTTGGATTTTACCTGTACAGTGCTGCAAACCCCAAGGACCTCAACGAAGGGGGAGCCGTGCCAGGCAAAGTGGGTATAAAAATGACTTTCGGTTACAGGACAGACTACTCCGCATATGATGAATCGGGCTATACCTTGAGTGGTGTTAAAGATGATGCAGTGATGGAAGCAGATCATAAATACCGCCTTTCTTTCTGGGTGCAGAAAACACGCCTCCGCATCTACCTCGACCAGGTTAAGGTTTACGACCTGCCTAAAGTGATGACTGCTGGTTATCAATATAATATGATGCGTTTTGAACTGTGGAATGCCGGTTCTCCTCTGGTTACCAATTTCAGGATTGCCGCCGGATTGCCCGATATGCGCAGTAAACTTATAACCGAAGGTAAACTGGTGAGCTATGGTATATATTTCGATGTAAACAAGGATGTGGTAAAGCCTGAATCGTATGGCACCCTAAAAGGTATTGCGGATGTTCTTAAGGAAAATCCTACGGTTCGCGTAAAAATTGTCGGCCATACCGACAGCGATGGCGCCGATGCTGCCAACCTTGACCTTTCGAAACGACGCGGTGCTTCAGTTAAGGCTGAGTTGGTTAAGAATTTTGGTATCGATGCTTCACGGCTCGAATCGGATGGGCTAGGCGAATCCAAACCCGTTGCCCCGAACGATACTCCTTCCAACAAAGCAATGAACAGGCGAGTAGAGTTTATTAAACTTTAAGCCCGGATTTCATCGAAAAACTTCCTGTTTAAGGTATGATTATTTTTTTTCTTATAAGGAACTGATCAAAGTACAAGCGGCAGCCTGCTACCAGGCTGCCGCTTGTTTTGCTACATAATCCCCCGCTTTCAATAGCTTCCTGATTAATATCAGGTAGTTGAGGTTAATACCGGGGAAAATAAATAACTGAAAAAGCACATCCAACACGAATGTTTACTATATTTACATTACATAGCGATAACCCTGTTTTCCGGTACAAAAATTTCCTTAATCAATGATTTTAGATCAATTACCTCGCATCTTTTTCATGTAAATCCTACTAGTAAAAAACACTTTGTATAACTAATACTTACAATCATGAAAACTCTGCTTCTGCCCTTTATTACTGTTTTCCTATTAGCCATTGTTATTGATTTGCAAGCCCAGATCATTAATGTTCCCAGGCATGTTGAAAACAAAGTAATCAACAGGGTTAACAACAAAATTGACAAGGGTATAGATAAGACCCTCGATGCAGCGGAGGACGAAATCACAGGGAAGAATAAGGGTACAGATCCTGCAAAACCCACGGAGCCTGCTGCAGGAAAGACTGATCCCAAAGCAACGGATAAAGCAGCTGCCGGCACCAAAGGCCAGGATCAGCAATCACTCCAGGCTTATTCGAATTACGATTTTGTTCCGGGCGATAAAGTGCTGCTTTACGAAGATTTCAGTCAGGATGCTGTTGGCGATTTCCCTGCACTGTGGACAACCGACGCTGCCGGTGAGGTGAACACATTAAATGTAGCACCAGGCAACTGGTTGAACTTAAACAGTACTGAAGGTACTTACTGGTTTATGAAGGATATTGATATTCCTAAGAACTTTATACTTGAAATGGATATAGTTCCCAAGAAAGGATCACCCAGGTTTGCAGCTGATGTAGTGTTATTTGGTGAAGGCAGTCACAGTGAAATGGATAAGAACGGTGACCCGGGAACCTGTGGTTTACATATTAAAATTGAGAAAAATATATGGGAAACAGCAGGATATAAAAAAGGTTTAACCGAAAAACTTACCGGTTCATCAACCAATAAGCTGGTGCAGGATGAAAAAGTGAACCATGTAATTATTTGGGTTCAGAACCGCCGGGTACGTATATACCACCAGGGAGGCAAAGTTTTGGATATCCCCACCAATATTTATGAAGGCAGTAAATTTACCCGCTTATGTTTCAAACTATACAGGGGCGCATCAAGCGGTTCCTATATTTCGAATATTAAAATTACTACCGCTGCTCCCGATACGAGAAATAAGTTGCTCACCGAAGGCAAACTGGTTACCTATGGTATCTATTTCGATGTAAACAAAGATGTTGTAAAACCTGAATCATACGGAACCCTGAACGATATTGCAAAAATCCTGAATGAGGTACCTGATGTGAAAGTGAAGATCGTTGGCCATACCGACAGTGATGGTGCTGATGCCGCCAACCTCGACCTTTCGAAACGCCGCGCTGCATCGGTTAAAAATGAACTGGTTAAATCGTTTAATGTAAAAGGCGACCGCCTGGTTACGGATGGTATGGGCGAAAGCCAGCCGGTGGCTCCAAATGATACTCCTTCCAACAAAGCATTAAACAGGCGGGTTGAGTTCATAAAAATGTAATTTTCAGCGCGTTAAATCCTTTCGACATGAAACGATTTATTTTGGTTCTCTTTTCATTTTCATTTGTTTCATACATATACGGACAACAGGATGCCATTGTCTATTTTCAGCGGCTGCCAGCGCCAATGGCTGATCCCTGCAATATCGATTCGACCAGGCTCTATTTCTCCCAGCTCGACACTGTAAGCATCAGGCTGGCTAAGGATATAAAAGCAAGAGAGATGGAGGTTGATCAATATATGAAAAACCATGACCAGGAGATGAAGGCCGGAATGATGAAAAATCCCGGCCTCAACCTTACTCCGGAGATGGCTGCGAAAATGAAACAGGACAACAAAAATCTCTCCCCTGAACAAAAGAAACAACTGGCTAACCAAATGATGCAGCAAAATATGAATGCATCAATGCAGGAGGTTCAGAAACTGAAGAAGGATGATAAGCCTGTTGATTCAGTTGCAGCAATGCGATGGGCAAAAGCCTATGGCACCGAAAAAATGGCGGATCAACAGCCTGACCAATCGAAAATTGAAGCTGAACAACTGAAATCGAAGTCATTGGCTGATTTATCGAAAGAGCATTTTGACCTTAATACGAAATTGCTTGCCGGTGGAGGTAAATATACCCAACTGCTGGATAGCCTCCAAAAAGATGCCGACTCGGCCTGGACGGAACTACAGCGGCAGATTGCTCCTGTTCAGGCTGAAATGGATACTATTATGTCTCAATGGGGAAGGGAACCGAATAAAACGGAAGCAGAGGGCCAAAGAGTTGACGCAAAGGTAAAAGCATTAAAAGAAATCATTTATAACCGGAAAAAGGAATACTGTCCGCCACTTACCGAGCGTTATACCGGAATTCTGAAAGATATGATATATTACCTTCCACGAACTTTCAAGGATAACGACCGCATAGATGAATTATACATCGAAATCACCTACCGGAGAACAGGGATTCGTATGCCGGATGCAGCCAAGGGCCTTTCTTCTTTAAAAGCAGTGAAAAACTTTGCTGATTTATTAAGTGAAGTTCAAAAATTCAAGCTTGTGGGGAAAGAAGGTGATAAGTCTGAAATTGGTTCAGAGTAATAACTATTATAATTACCTTCTATCGAAACAGAATAGCTGTGTTACACTAACCTTAGTCTTCATATATATGAGAATGAAACGGTTACTACTCATCTTTTTTCTTCTTTTCCTTAGTTGGTCGGTGCAATCGCAGGTAAAACATAAAAGCGCCGATGAACTGAAGAAAGAAATGGCTGAAATAAGGCGTAACACTAATTGGGATAATCAACCGGAAGCCGATTCGGCCCAGGTAAAAATAGAGGAACTTTCAAAACAGCTGATGATGATCCGCAAAGTGGAGCAGCAGCAACAGGCCGGTGCTACTGTTGACAGCGCAAAACTAAAGGAAGAGGTTGATTATAAAATGCAACTATGGGGTCAGATGATGAAAAGTGCCGACCAGGGCAAAGGAGGGGATTTTTTACTTGCTGATCCCCTGCGCAAAGAAATTGTCGAAGAATATAAAGAAGATGAGGCTCCAAAGAACATCCGCTCTGAATATCTCCAGGAGATGACAGTTCTGGTCATAGATATGTCCTCACCTGTTATTCAGCGGATTATTAACCAGATGCAAAACTTTAAATCCATTAAAACGCTGATAATTACCGGTGGAGAGAACGGGGCTCCGGTTGATTTGAACAATATATTAAACCGTGCTTCCGGATACCCCCTTGAAACGCTGAATATTATCAAC
>CAISRK010000541.1 GCA_903887815.1 uncultured Bacteroidales bacterium
CGCAGGAAGTGCAGAATTTAACATCGGGAACAAGCACAGTTCCGCATTTCGAACACTTGGGTTGCTGTGGAGGTGCTACCTGAACCGGTTTTACTTCCTCTTTTACAACCTGCCCGCATTTGGTGCAGAATTTAGCTTCGGGCTTTAACTGGTTTCCACAATTTATACAAAAGTTCATGATGTAGTATTATTTTTATTTCTTTGTTTCTATTTTATTCCAGAAAACAATGATTGTGATTTCTGTTGAAAAATCCTCTTATCTGTATACAGTAATCTCAATCGCTGATTGTTGATTTTTCGGGCTTATATCAATTGTTGAACCGGCCACAAACCTGTTCCATGATGTTTCAATGAGGTTACGGATATCCTGATTGTTATCCATGCTGGTTTCCTTCAAGGTCATCAATGGTATATGTGCTTCCATATTAACACCATTGCTTTTAAAACCCAGTTCGTAAGGCCTGAGCTGGAAAGTGGCACAACCTTGGGGGTCTGTTTCTTTATTTATCCGTGGTATATTCTTTACCAATATATCCCATTCCTGCACACGACAACCCATAGTTCCTCTGCCCTTGAACCTCATCTCAACCAATTCGTCTTCAGCCAGAACTCCAGAAACCTCAACAAAATATTCACCACGACGACTTGAACCCTTAAAACTACCTAATCCGCTACTAATGGGAATACCTGAAGATTCAATATCAAGCCACACATTTGCCTCATTTTCATATCCACTGCATGTAAGCGTCTTGTCAAATGTGCCTTCAACATAAATGATTATCTTTGATACAACAGGCCCACCTCCAACGGGTTTCACAGGTTCGGGTTCTTTAACTCTCGATTCAGTTGAATAATTATCCGACTTAACTCTAATCCCGCCAAAATCTAGATATGCAACAAGGATTCCTTCTTCCGTTGAAAGAGGCATTTGTTTACATTCAAACTTTCCATTCCTGGCCATTACTTCAATTTCTCTTAGAATTTTATAATTCTTGTCTTTAAGTTGAAGGGTGATATTTCCTTCGTATTTTATTTCCTTCTGGTATTCGGGATCTACATTGTGAGAAATTTCTCCTTTGATAAGGTTTCCTTTTACTGACTTAATCTCAATTTTTAATTTTGGAATGAATAATCCAATGATATTTTTGCCTGCTTCAATAATATTGGGAATAAGCACTTTCGCCTGTGATATAACACATGGCATTGTAACCCTGGGTTCGCATATTTGAGGAACTTTGTCTGCAAAATAGTCACGATCGGAACATTGTTTCACTCCGTAAGGTGTATTATATGTGTAATCTTCTTCGTTATAATTCATGTTTTGCAATAATGGTGCTATGTACGGAGACCCGGGATGAGTAATTTGCTTTCTGGTGGTACCATTCCTGTCCCTGCCCGAAATAGTTTCATTTGTAACAAAATTGGCATTAGTGTACACCGCCAATTCGTGTGCAATGGCAGCTGCAGTCTTCATTGATTTAAATTTATCTTTAAGCTTCGAATCTGGCGAACCACCAGCCAATTCTGCAAATTCATCAGGTTTGTTCACGCGTAATATATCAATCAACTCTTCGTAGGGGTCAGGGTCACCAAACCAGGTATTGTTGTTAAAAAGGGGGGAAGGGTGTGCATCGTTGCGTACATGAGGAGGGCAGCCGTTGTCGGCTATCATGTGAAGCGTTTCTCCTAAAGAACGCCATGCATTAGCCATGTATTCGTTTTTCTTTTCGTTATTTGTTTCTTTTAGAGCCATTTGTATCCATAATTTGCCGCTTTCCCAGGTATACTTGTGATCCTGAATACCAGTTGTAAACTCGCCGGGTTTGCCAAGTGCCCATTGCACTCCGTCGATCTGTGGATTGGTTAGCACATACTCTTGCAATGTCCCCATAATTATCGCATTGGCAATATCGGTTAGATAACGATCGCCAACCTCCCTGGTGGGATCATAAAAATGCCTGAGCGAAGCCGGAACTTCGGGTACATCTGCCGAATAACCCCCATCAACAATCCAGCCTTTTACCGTTTTTTCAGCCGGTCCTTCCTGCGAATACACATAGTCTAAAGCCTTTTCCGAAATATATTTTACGGCCTTTTCGGTAACACCTTCCTGGGAATATCCGGAATTTAAATCGGCATACCCATAATCTATCGCTGCGGCACCAAGATCACCTTCCTTAAACAGTCCATCTTTGATTACTGCCGTTCCTTTATACGTACCCCCTTGAAGAAAGTAAAAAGTGTAGTTTTTAAACACGGGATCTGCAAGATTGGGATTACTGTTTTGTTTCAAAAATGCGCCTAGCATCATAGCATTTAAATCGGGATGCACCAATTTGTTGCCGTAACTGGTAAAAAGCACAATGATCGTGGAGCAAATCAGCACCAGCAGCGGGAAGTGAAATTCTTTTATCGTTTTCATAGTTTTAAACTTTTATAAACGCATACATTTCAATGTGCCCATATTATGCTGTATTTATATTAGAACCGTTCATCGGGCTTCAGCTGGTTACCACATTGGGTGCAAAAGTTTTTAATATAAATCTTACATTTCAGGAAGGAATTTTAAACCCGCATTTCCCGCAGAATTTCTTGCCGGCAACAAAGGGAGCGCCGCATTGGGGACAGAATTTTGGGGCTGTCGGATGTTGGATGTCGGATATTGGATGTGGTGGTGACGGGGCGACTGGGGACGATGTGTCGGGGGGCGGAGGAGCGACAGGGGGAGCGGGAGAATAGGGTAGTGGTGGTTGAGTGTTTGCCAAAGCGGGTGATGAATATGACTTTCTGCGCCTGCGGCGAACGACAATTATAAAAACAATTACAACTATCAAACCGGCTACTCCGTATATAATCCATTTCTTGCCGATTACCTTTCCGGTAGAGGTATCCAGGCTTGGAACCGTCGGATTAACAGGCATTTCTTTCATTTTTTCTGATGCCGCATTTGCATCATTAAATAATTGCGATGAGGAGCCGGCCAGTTTCCCGGATAGATCTTCCCACTGTTTTTTCAATTGAGCATCAGCGGGGTTTTCGGTAATTCCAAGGGCAAGCACAGTGATGTTTTCCAGGTTCTCGCTGTACTCTTCCCTTAATTTGATTATCCTGTTAAATTCATCAGGTGCTGTTAATGATAACCAAAGCAGTTTTTCACCATTCTGTGCAAACCAATTCTCAAACTCGGGATACCCGTTGTAAAATTTATTCAGTTCTGTAATGGGCAGGTTATCTCCCGACAGATTTAATTGACTTGCGCTAACAGTGGGCACTCCTCTCAGCAAATTAACATCCTGTGCTTCTGCTGCCATCGCTGAACTGAAAAATGAGAAGTCCGCATTTTTGTTTTGGGTAACCGGGTTTAGGGTACCCTGCTCAATACACCTATTGGCGTAAAACAGTGAGGCATCACTTTCGGCCCACAGGTTACGGTAATTCTGAAACTCAATTACCAACCTTGATGCAATATACGCTGCGTCCAAAGCCTTGTGGGCATTGCTTAACATATCGAGGTGGGATTTCATGCTTACAAAATTGCCGGTCGAAGCATCAACAATAATTATAGCCCCTTTCACAACCAGTTCGGTAAACAAATCCTTGTAAGCCTTGAACAATTCAAGATTCAGTCGCCAGGATGCCATATCCAGGTAGTGCTGACGAATGTCGGTGGATCGGTCAACCAATGCAGGTTGAAGTTTTTCGTATACGGCATCCAACTTTGTTAAATCCTGATTCAGCAGTTTGGTAATCTCTTCTTTCTGATCGCTGTAGTACATTTTAATGAACGTATCAATAAACATATCGGGGAAATCAAGAAATTTTGATATTCCCCCGGCAATAGCGTCCATCATCTTTTTCTCTTTTTTAACCAGCACCCAGTTAGCGGTTGAACCCATTAACCGGTAATATTCCTGTGTGGCTGCAACCTTATCTTTGGCAACACTGTTAAACAGGAAACGATAAATCATACTATAGGTTCCGTTTTGAGTGTTTTGGCCTGCAACATCGTTCCACAGATATTTATCAAGTGTTATTCCAGCATCAGTAAGTTTTTTGCCTGTAGCCGTATTACCGGCCCATTTGCCAAGCTGGGCATTCCATTTGTATTTTTCAGCTGCCAGGAAAAACAGGTATTTAAACGCTTCGTACGACTGCTGGCTGAAATTTTGTGCACAATCGCGCATGAACCTGGCAGTCCCGTTGGTATTGGTCATAATTGTCCCTATTACATGCAGCTTTTCTTCCAGGTAAACACTGTTCTGGTGTGAAGTGCTGCACAATTCCTTGTTCATACTGAAGAGCTTTTCAAGCACCTGGTTATTAAAAGCGGGATCTTCGAACAGGTTTAGTACATCGGTTAATGCTTTTTGCCTTTTGACATTGAGGAATGATATTTTTCCTTCGAGGGGTTCTACTTTTATTTTACGCCCGCCAGGTTTACCAACATCGAGTTTGAATTTTCCGGAACCATCCGTAATGGCAATAAAACCGCCCTTTTTCGTATTCATACTGTTAATAAAATATTGCCTCTGCTTTTTGAAATCAGAATTATAGCTCAGATTGAAATTTTCAACATCAAAATCCTTTTTTTCGACCATTACAATAGCGTCATTTACATCGAGTTTCTCAGGAATTGAAGAGGAATTCATCATTTCCACCAGAGCAAACAGGTTGCTTTCGAACGTATAATCTTCAAGTTGGGGAAGAAGGACTTTAATCGGTTTCGTTTCGAAACCGGGTTTCAGAATCCGGATATTCTTTTCGATGGTTTTATATACCGAAAAATCGGTATACACTGATTCATTCTGCCTCCGTGGCGTGCTGAAATTCACTTCAATACGGAAAAGGCTGGTGTTTTCAATTAATGTACCCCACATGTCCCCACGTTTCTCACCGGTAGCTTTAAGCACCGGCATCTGGATCACAGCAATGGCATTACCCGAAGCATCGGTGGTATTCTGAACCGAAATTACTTTGAATTCTTTGGGAATCAGCCAACGGATGTTTTTTCCGGAAACCGGAACTTTGTTTACATCTTCGTAATGAAAAATTGCCTGTGTCTGGCCGCGCCCGTCACCTATAAGTTCATTCTGTTCAACAGTAACGAAGGTCTCCTCTTTCTTTTCAGGTTCCTGCGCTGTTGAGCCAGAAGTACTTCCTGCGGAGGATTCAACGGGCCTTCCCTGGTATTCGAATAGTATGGGTGGTATATAAGTGAAAATTCCATTGTTAGGCATGGGCAGATAAATGGAAGGAAGCCCGTTTTTACGGATGTCGTAACCTTCCATATATTGCATATCGCGTTCCGAAGCTCCAATGTATGCATTCATCCATTCGCCGCCACCCATCATTTTCTGCATGGCCGAGTTTATTTCGGCCGACTTTTCGCTGGTGAATAAAATACTTACAGGCTCAATCCCGTTCTGAGTCATTTGTCCTTTTCCGCCGCTTTCGATCACAAGTTCAAACGGAGCTGAACCGGTAACATCGTACCCCGAATAGTAACCAGGCACTATGGAACTGTTGCCGCCTTCGGTTGCTTTTTTGATCTCAATTTTTGTTTTTCCCTTTACGCCATTCATTTCGCAAACAAAATAGGTAAAATTGTCGCCATCCTTTTTCGGAATGAGTGTAAGGGGATTTATCCCTTCCTTAAAGGTTTCAATGGCAATTTTACCGGCCAGTTTCTGGTTCGACTCCATATCGGTGGAACCATTGAAGCGGGAAAGGAATTTTCGTAAAAATTTAACCACAAAATACACCATACGCTGGGCGGCTTTTACGGGTTGCCCGAAAATTGGGGCCGTGTATTTTGTAAAGGCTATGCCATTCACCATTTGGATTTCCGATTCGTCGAGGAACCCGGCACTGCATCGCAGCATCACTTTGCCGTTTACAGTTGGAATAATTTCACCTTCGGCATCGCGGGCGGTAACCACAACGGTGGTATAATCGTCGCCATCTCCTGTGAGTTCAGCTTTACTTCCCTGTACATGCAGCCGGAAAGCCGGCTGTTGCGCTGATGCCGCCATGGCCATCAGCAATACTATAAAAGTATAAAGGAGAGGTTTCATGGCTATTTTTTTTCAAAGTAATCAGGAACCGAATTATACTCTTTTTCAACAGCCGATTTCTTAGGTAAGCTCCTGTAATACATATAGCCGGCAAATCCCAGGATAAACACCACCAGCAACAGAATAACCATGAGGCATCCGAAACAGCATCCGCGTTTCTTCTTTTTCGGTGGAGGGGCATTAGTTTGCTGAACAGGAGGGGGAGTCTGCTGTTGCATTACAGTATGAATTTAATATGCTATATACTATTGCAAATTGACTATTCGGAACTGTGCTGGTTTGGGTACCGCTAATATACAAAAGGAATGGGCTGATAACAACAGAGGCGGCAATAAAAATTGCCGCCTCTGTTTAAACTGAAAATTCCCGGGATAACAGTTAAAATTTTCTACTCCTCAAATGCCGGCTTGATAACAATGCCGTCATAGCGCTTTTCAAGGTCGCCACGGTAGGTTATGATAAGGAATGGAGTACCATCCTCATTAAAGGTGATCCAATCGCCCTCGCGGCTCCCATTCACGAAATTGCCCTGGTCCTTAAGTTTGCCATTCGGCCAGTACCAGTTTACCCTTCCGTTGAGATTATCGTCGATATAATCGCCTTCGAACTTGAGTGTTCCGTCGGCATAAAACGATTTCCATTTCCCAAAGCGTGCTCCGCTTTTGTAACTTCCTACTTCCTTGTAATTTATAAAATCATATATCCATTCGCCTTCTTCGAGCCCTTCGGTGTATTGTCCTTTTACGATAAGACGCCCGGTTTCGTCATGTTCTTCGTATTCACCGTCTTCCATTCCTGCAATATACGACTGCACACGCCGAATGCTTCCATCGTCGAAATACCAGCGCCAGGTTCCGTCGAGTAAACCCGATTTGGTGAATTTACCTTCTGATTCGAGTTTGCCGTTTTCGAAATAATATTTCCAGTTTCCTACTGTTTTTCCTTTAGCATAGGTTCCTACCGAACGTAAAGTAGTTCCATCAGGATAAAACTCACGCCAATCACCATCTTTATTTCCTTCTTCATCCACAATGCCTTGCCCGGTCAAAACTCCTTTTGTGAAAATATAACCTGCGGTGATTTTACCTTCTTCGTTATACTCGCGGCGAACGCCCTCAGGAACATCGCCATTGTAGCTGGCCACGGTTTTTACTTTTCCATCAGGATAATAATCGGTTTTTAACTTCAGGCTGGTAAGTTCCTGAACTTCAATCTGCTCAACATCGTTTACATACTTCTTAACTGAAAGCAGGCTGCCGTTTTCGTCGTATTCTTTAAAATAGCCGTTCTTTTTATCATCCCTAAAAATACCTTCCTGTTTGATTGAAAAGTTATCGTAGAAATACTTCCAGCGTCCCTGTTTCAACCCTTTGCTATCCTTGCGGTTAATGCGTTCGCGGCTCACCAGGAATCCTTTTTTGTATTCCATGTAGGTGATAACTGTTCCATCCTCTGACAGTTCCCGGGCAATACCATTTTCGAGGCCCTCAACAAAACTAACTATCATCCGTACTTTCCCATCGGGGTAATAATACGTTGTTGGACCCTGTTTTATATCATTTACAAAGGTTTCGGTAGTCATTTCACCCTGGCGGTACGTGGTT
The DNA here is from genome assembly GCA_903887815.1 of uncultured Bacteroidales bacterium. GTDB lineage: Bacteria > Bacteroidota > Bacteroidia > Bacteroidales > UBA4417 > UBA4417. The sequence continues at coordinate 7,679 of CAISRK010000541.1, forward strand.
TTTATACCGTTTTTTTTATCGCCTGCATACGTGATAGAAACCAAAAGCCTGGCTGAATCGTCATAAAATTTCCATATACTGTCGAGCAGGTAATTTTTACGGTTTCCCTCCGATTTTAATACTCCGTTTTCGTAATAGGTTTTCCAGTATCCATCGGGTTTTCCTTCACGCATGGTTCCTTCGCTCGAAACCTTTCCACCTGGATAACGGAACTGCACAAAACCATCGGTAACCGGAGTTCCTTGCTGTTCCTGCGCCTGAATACAACTCAACGAGACAACAGAAAACAAAGCAATTAAAACAGTTTTCAACAGCTGTTTTACGCTAAAGTCATTAATGTATTTTTGCAACGCAAACATAATTTAACTGTTCTTTGACAATTCAAGCATACGCACAATCGGCCTTCGGGCTTTTTCGATTACATCATCAGTAAGTGTAATTTCAGGTTTTTCGTGCAGCATACAAAGATAGAGTTTCTCCAGCGTATTTAACTTCATGTACGGACAATCGTTGCACGAACAGGTTTCGTCGGCCGGAACCACAATAAATTCCTTGCCGGGCGACAGTTTCTGCATCTGGTGAACAATACCGGTTTCGGTAGCAACAATAAACTTTTTACAGCTGTCAGTTGCAGTATAGTCGAGCATTGCAGATGTTGAACCAATAAAATCGGCCAGAACCAATACCGGTTGTTTACACTCTGGGTGTGCAATCAATTTCGCATCGGGATACTGAAGTTTAAGTTGAAATATACTTTCGGTACGAATGGTTTCGTGTACTTCGCAGGCTCCGTCCCAAAGCAGCATATTACGGCCGGTCAAACCGTTAATATAAGCACCCAGGTTTTTATCGGGAGCAAAAATCAGTTTCTGATCTTTCGGGAACGACTCCACAATTTTAACCGCATTGCTGGAAGTTACAATAACATCCGACCAGGTTTTAACAGCTGCCGTACAATTAATATACGTAATTACTTTATGATCAGGATGTTGTTTTACAAATTCCGAAAATTCCTTTTCGGGAGCGCTTGCAGCCAGCGAACAACCTGCATCCAGGTCGGGTAACAATACTTTTTTTGAAGGAGACAGTATTTTTGCCGTTTCGGCCATAAAATGCACACCGGCAAAAACAATAATATCTGCATTGGTTTCGGCAGCCTTTTGCGAAAGTTGAAGACTGTCGCCAATATAATCGGCAATATCCTGAATTTCGGGTACCTGGTAATAATGAGCCAGGATTACCGCATTCTTAGCTTCCTTGATTTCTAAAATTTTCTTTATGAGATTAGTTTTTTCCATATTTCAGAATAATCCGTAACAGATACTATTAATATTCTTTTTTATAATTTAAAGATATGTTATTAATATATGTCTGTTCATAGTGTTAACAGTTTTTACGTATTTTTTTTTTAAGTTAAATAAATTGTTGTTTGTACACATGTTTTCAACAG
>CAISRK010000542.1 GCA_903887815.1 uncultured Bacteroidales bacterium
CATTACTCAGCGATGACCAGCAGTACAGTGTTTCGATCATAGTACCAGCACGAAACGAGAAAGGCAATATTGAAAACGCCATAAAATATACACCTGATTTTGGAACGCACCAGGAGTTTATATTTATCGAAGGTCATTCATCCGATCAAACATATGAAGAGATGATCCGGGTTAAAAATGCATATCCTGAAAAAGATATTAAATTACTCCAACAGAGCGGGAAAGGGAAAGGGAATGCCGTACGTGAAGCTTTTGAAGTTGCCACCGGTGAAATCCTTATGATACTTGATGCTGACCTCACTATGCCACCGCAGGAATTGCCAAAATTTTACGATGCTCTCCGATATAATAAAGGCGAGTTTATAAACGGGAGCAGGCTGGTATATCCAATGGATAAGCAGGCAATGCGGTTTCTTAACTTACTGGGCAATAAGTTTTTTGGGATTTTCTTTTCGTTTTTACTTGGTCAACGACTTAAAGATACGCTTTGCGGCACAAAAGTACTATACAAAAAGGATTATGACCAGATCGCACGGAACCGGCATTTTTTCGGCGATTTCGATCCGTTTGGCGACTTTGACCTGATTTTTGGAGCTGCAAAACTCAACCTGAAGATTTCGGAAATTATTATCCGCTACCGCGACAGGGAATACGGGAGTACCCAGATCAACCGTTTCAGCCATGGATGGCTGTTGATTAAAATGAGTGCTTTTGCAGCAAAGAAAATAAAATTCAAATAAAAGTACGTAATACTTCAAAATAATTCGTTGGCTGACGAATCAATCAAAGAATGATATTAGCTATGGGCAACCGGATTGAGAATGAAATTGAGCATGGTAAATTCCTGGCACGCGAAGGAGCCGGTGAAGTGTGGAATTGGGAATCACCTGCTGGCAGGAAACGCTGGCAGCGCAGGGTCCGTATGCTTATTGCTCACTTAAAACCGGCCGATAAAGTGCTCGAAATAGGCTGTGGAACAGGGTATTTTACCAAAGAAATTATCAAAACAGGTGCTTTCGTAACGGCTATTGATATTTCACCTGAATTGCTCAGCATTGCCAGCGAAGAAATCAAAGACTCAAATGTATGTTTTTCTATTGAAAATGCATACGAAATGAGTTATGCAAATAATTCATTCGATTCAATCGTGGGCAGTTCAGTGCTTCATCACCTTGAAGTTGAAAAGGCAATCCATGAAATGTTCCGCGTACTTAAACCTGGTGGCAGCATTTATTTCACCGAACCCAATATGGTGAACCCGCAAATTGCCCTGCAAAAAAATATCCCTTCACTCAAGCGCCGTTTGGGTGACTCCCCCGACGAAATTGCATTTTTCCGTTGGTCGTTGCGAAAATTATTACAGAATGCAGGCTTTACCCGTATAGAAATAAAACCCTTTGATTTTCTACATCCTGCTACTCCGGTTGCACTCATTCCATTCATTTCTTCAGTAGGTGAAATTTTTGAAAATATGCCGCTCCTGAAAGAAATTGCAGGATCACTTTATATATCAGCCACGAAATTATAAAAAGAATTTTTAATTAAACATTACAACTATCTGTAATGCAAAATAGTTTACCATTTCTGACAGCAAAAAAGACGACAAAATTCGAGGAAAAAGGAAATAGCAGCATCTGCGACACAACATTCCGATTATATCTAAGTTATCTGATATAAACCCGCCTTACCATGAAATACACAAATTTTCCGGTCTTAATCCCGTCGCTGCTTGTTTCTTCAATATTTCTAGCCTACTCCTGTGAGCATGATCAGGGTGACGGAATCACGAATGTTCCTGTAAATCCTTCCCAGGGAAACGAAGTAACCACAGGCTCTGCCTGCAGTCCCGATACAACCTATTTTGTGCAGCAGGTGCTGCCTGTGTTTCAATCCAGTTGCGCCATGAGCGGATGCCACGATGCTGCAACCCATAAAGAGGGAATTGTTCTCGACAGCTATTCAAGAATTATTGCAACCGGTGGCATCAATGTCAGCAATCCTACAAAAAGTAAAATATACAGGGCTATGGCAAATGGTGGAGAAGAAAGTATGCCACCATTCCCGGCTACTCCCATGAACAGTTCCCAGTTAGCCATAATCTCGAAATGGATCGGACAGGGCGCTAAGAACAACAGTTGCATCGAAAGTGGATGCGATACAAGCAATGTGAAATATTCAACTCATATTAAACCTTTGATCCAGAATGCCTGCCAGGGATGCCATAATGCTGCAAATGCAGGTGGCGGAATCGATTTGTCAGCATACTCGGGCGTTAAAGCCATTGCTGATAACGGCAAATTCTTTGGTTCGGTAAGCCACCTTAGCGGCTACAGTGCTATGCCAAAAAATGGCAACAAACTTACCGATTGCCAGATCAATATGGTTAAAATATGGATTAACAAGGGGGCGTTGCAGAATTGACAATTAACAATTGACAATGTTTATAGTCTGAATCTTCTTGAATCGTTTTAATCAGATAAACTTTTCATAGCTTGTAAAAAGCCCTTTGAAGGATTCGTTGGTAAAAAACTGCTGTCGGGTGATGTCTTCCGCCTTTTTGCTGATAAAGTTTCCTGACTATCTTAATCAATATTATCTTTGTAATTAGACAAGTAGTGCTTTTGCTGCTAAAGCCAACATTTATATGTTACAAAAGATAATAGCTGTAATTTTTGTCCTGTTTATTACAAATAGAATTGTTGCCCAGGGCACATTTTATAACCTGAATACCATACAGCGGATCGAGATCACTTTTACCCAAACCAACTGGGACTATATGCTCGATACTGCGGCAAATGGTTCGCAAGGTTATATTATGGCCAAAAAAGTTAAAATAAACAATACGGAATTCGACAGCGTAGGCGTAAAATATAAAGGCAACAGCAGTTATAATGCCAACCAGGTAAAAAACCCGTTTCACATTGAACTTGACACCTATAAGGATCAGAATTATGAAGGATATACCGATATTAAGCTTGGAAATGGCTTCAAAGATCCATCCTTTCTTCGCGAGGTATTGTCGTATAAAATCGTACGCAATTACATGCCTGCTCCCCAGTCGAACTATGCCAATGTGTACGTAAATAATACATTGATAGGGCTTTATACAAATTCTGAATCAATTGGTAAAAAATTTGCTGATGAACATTTTGGATCAAAATCGAATACTTTTATAAAATGCAATCCGCCTGCAGGTGCCGGCCCGGGTTCGACTAACTTGCCTAACCTCGTTTATCTCGGAACTGACAGTGCCCAGTATTACAGCCGATACGAACTCCAATCGGACTTTGGCTGGCGTGTTCTGATTAATCTATGCGATACTTTAGTTTATCATTCAACAGCAATTGAAAATGCGATTAATGTTAACCAGGCATTATGGATGCTTGCCTTCGACAATGTTCTTGTAAACCTCGATTCGTATATAGGCCAGTTTGCACAGAATTATTACCTGTATGAGGACGACTTCAGCCGTTTCAAGCCGGTAGTCTGGGACCTTAATGAATCATTCGGCACATTTTCGATGACAGGAACCAGTAACCTCACGACCACTCTTGCCAAACAGCAGATGACGTATTTGCTCCATGTGAATGACGCAGGATGGCCATTGATTAAACAACTACTGGCAGTGCCAATTTATAAACGCATGTATGTTGCGGACATGAAGACAATCCTGGCCGAAAATATTGCAAACAACACTTATTATACTGATGGACTCGCGCTGCAGGAACTCATAAAAACTTCTGTTAATGCCGATCCGAATAAGTTCTTTACTTATGCAAACTTTCTGAGCAATCTTACTACGGATGTTAATATCGGCAATGGCCTGGCTTCAGGGCTCACCAACCTGATGAACAGCAGGAATACATACCTGAGTGCCCAATCTGATTTCACTGCTGCACAGCCCGTTATTTCATCAATTACAGTTTCCGACACCCATCCTCTAGTTGGTTCATCGGTAACTATTACAGCAAGAATAACCAATGTTTTAAGCTCTGGTGCTTACCTTTGCTATAGGAGCAGCACTTTTGCACCTTTTCAGCGAATTTCGATGTTCGACGACGGTGCACATGGTGATGGTACTGCAGGTGATGGAATTTTCGGAGCACTTATTCCGGTCAGTTCCTTAAAAACCGACTATTATTTTTATGCTGAAAATAGTTCGGCCGGAATTTTCGCCCCTTTGCGGGCAGAAGTGGAGTTCTATACTATTACCGGCCAGTCGTCAGGCTCATATCCGCTGGTTATAAATGAATTTTTAGCATCCAATTCCACTACAGCAGCTGATCCGAATGGTGAATTTGACGACTGGATCGAAATCTACAACTATTCAACCGGATCGATTGTACTCGACAACATGTATCTTTCTGATAAATATACCAATCTGCAGAAATGGAATTTCCCTTCCGGGACAGTTATACAGCCAAACAGCTACCTGATTGTATGGGCTGATGAGGATGGATCCCAACCCGGTTTGCATGCAAATTTTAAACTTTCAGGATCCGGCGAGGAAATTGTCCTTTCGCATACTACGGCAGGAATTATCGACAGCTTATCATTTGGTGTGCAATCAACCGATATATCCATGCAACGCTGCCCTGACCATACCGGTAGTTTTCTTTTTGCTTCCCCGAGTTTCAATAAAGCAAACAACTGTATGACAGGCATTTACGAACCAGCTACCACACACAGGTTTTCAGTATATCCGAACCCTTGTTTACAAAAAGTCAAGGTCAGCAGCGATGGGGCTATAATCCGCAGCATCAGGTTAGTGAATATGATGGGCCAAAGTGTACTGGCAATAAATGGCAACTACACGGGCCATCAGGAGCTGAATCTTGAGGAACTTCCCCGCGGTCTTTACCTGATTATAGTAAATGATAGTTGCGTACAAAAGATTATTAAAAACTAATCCCC
>CAISRK010000543.1 GCA_903887815.1 uncultured Bacteroidales bacterium
CTACTTACAGCCTCAGTCGCGTGTCTGGCAGTTTTGAATTCTTGTAAAAAGAAAAACGAAGAGTTCCCTCCCAGAACGTGGTATGAAGTAACGTATAATGATAAATGGATTCAGCTTCGCGATATTTCAGCTATTTATTACGAAAGTGACCATTCACTATGGCTCGGGTCAAAAGGGACTGAAGGCGTCCTGTATAACAACGGATACAAGTGGATCGCATTCAGCCATGAAAATACAGGCATTGCATTCGATTCGGTTACAGCAATAACCCGGGATGGAAACGGGAAAGTATGGGTTGGATTCAGATCCGGCCTGGCCTCATACGATGGCAGCGCCTGGGTAAATGTATTGCCTTTTGCTGGCTTGAGGGTTACCTCACTTGTTGTTGAGGGTATTGGCAAAATCAGGGTTGGGATCAAGGGTAAATCCGGAGGCGTTGCTACCTGGCAAAACAGCAGCTGGCGATTTGAATCACCTGCTAATTCAACAATTCCTTCAGAGAACATCAATGCCCTGGTTTCGGACAACGAACAAGTATTGTGGGCTGCAACTTCTGATAAAGGTGTGATAAGGCTTAAAAATTCACTCTGGGAAACTGTAAGCAATGGCATGGCTCTTTTGTCAGAAAACTTTACCTCAATTACGAAATCACCTGATAGAAGTATTTGGGCAGCTTCAGATGCTTCACAACTCATTCATTTTTATACTGATTCATACGCCATCCTGAACACAGGGACTTCGAAACCCATCATTAGTATAGTTGTTACAGCCGAAGCAAATATCTGGAGCAGTACGCTGGGTGCCGGTCTAGTTCAATTCGACGGGAATAGCTGGAAATCGCATACCAGTTCAAATGCATACCTACCTTCGGATGATATTGTTTGCCTTTCGGAAGTAAACCCCGGCTACCTCATTTTCAGCGTACCTGGAGGAAAATTATACATGATAAAACAATAACCCAACGATGAAACTCTCAACCAGGTATTTCCTGATTACTGCGCTGATGGCTTTGGGTTATTTTACCTACGGGCAGAATTTTTACGTAAATTATATCCCAAAGTTGCCTCCCGACACAATCGGCGAGAGCAACATAAGTATAGACCTTTATAACAACAATTTTATTAAAAACAACGAATACTTTGGTCCATATACCGCGGGCATAACCTATATCGGATCAGTGCTGCAACCTGAAATAACATGGTCATTGAGTAAGAAATTCAGCTTGAGTGGCGGCTGGTATTTCAGATTGTACTATGGGCAGGAAAAGTTTAACCTTTCCGTCCCGGTGATAAAGGCTCGATACTGTTTAGGTCATGGAGCTCAGGTTAATTTTGGTCAACTTGACGGGCAGTTGCAGCATGGTTTCATCGAACCTATTTACAATACTGATAATTATTTCATAAAAAATCCTGAGAATGGAATACAATTCCTGGTAAACCGTGAAAAACTGCATACCGATATTTATATGGACTGGGAAAAATTTCTTATGCCAGGCGAAGCAAGCCAGGAAGTGATTACCGGCGGTTTACTTGCTACATTCGCATTCAACGGCCTCAAAGAAAACCAGGGATTAAGCGCTCATTTTCAAAGCATTATACACCACTTCGGCGGACAGGTCGATAATTCCGACAAACCTTTACAATCGCGGGCTAATATTGCTGCCGGCCTGAAATATGCTTTTGTGCCTGCAACATCATACCTCGACAGGATTACACTGGCTTCTTTTTATATCCAGGCAATGGAACTGTCGCGAACCAATACTATTCCATTCGAATCGGGATTTGCATTGCAAAATACAATCACTTTAGAGAACAGATGGGTCAAACTCAGTACAGGCTGGTTTCATGGCGAATATTTCTTTTCACCCTTGGGTGATTATCTTTTCCAGTCGGTTTCGCAATTTAACGACTGGTATGTAGGCGAAAAAAGAGACCTGGTTACCACAAAACTCCTGATCGGGCATGACATCATGAATGGTGTAAACTTCGGATTCCGGTTCGAATCGTATTACGACCTGCAGCGAAAAGTAAACGATTTCAGTTACGGGCTAAATATCAGCGTGAATGCCAGGGTTTTTGAGAAGAAGCTGAAGTAAGGGAGGCTGTTTACTGGTTGCTGGTTGCTGGTCACAGGTTAGTTAGAAAAAAAAAGATGAGAATAAGGACCATTTTTAACTTAGCCCTTTCTCCTGAACTCTGAAATCCTGATCCCGATAGCTATCGGGACTGAAACTCTTCAAACAAAAAAATGACCTATCCCGAAACCCTGTTGTATCTCTTCAGCCGTCTGCCTATGTTTCACCGCATTGGTGCTGCAGCCTACAAGGCTGACCTGGATAATACACTGGAGCTTTGCAGGTTACTGGGCAATCCTGAAAACAAGTTCCCGAGTGTTCATATTGCCGGCACAAACGGGAAAGGGTCCACATCGCATTTTATGGCTTCGATACTGCAGGAAGCCGGTTACAAGACGGGTTTGTTTACATCACCGCACCTGAAAGATTTCCGCGAACGCATCAGGATAAACGGGAAAATGATTGCCAAAAAGGATGTTACGTCATTTGTTGAGCTGCATCTTACCGATTTCGCAGATATTCAACCTTCATTTTTTGAATGGACTTTTGCACTTGCCTCCTGGTATTTTGCAAAAGAAAACATTGATATTGCCGTAATTGAAACAGGCATGGGTGGCAGGCTCGATTCAACCAATGTTGTAAAACCGGTTATAACAATAATTACCAATATAGGTCTTGATCATACCCAGTTCCTGGGAACCACACTTGCCGAAATAGCCGGCGAAAAGGCAGGAATTATAAAACAGGGAATACCGGTCATAATCGGTGAAACACATCCTTCAACCAGACAGGTTTTTGTTGAATTCGCAGGAACACATAAAACTGAAGTAACTTTTGCTGACGAACAGATAAGGCTTTTACACACAAATCATACAAAGCATCGTACGCCATTACTCTCGGCTGAATTTACTTCATCAGCATCAGGAAACTCATACCGGTCTGCTACGCCCCTGGCTGGGCAATACCAGTTGAAGAATCTGGCAACCGTTATCAGTTCCGTTGAAAAACTTGTACAAAACGGTTTCGTGATCTCAAAGGAAAATGTCATTACCGGTATCCGGAAAGTTATTAAAAATACCGGGTTGAAAGGCCGTTGGCAAACTTTAGCGCATAACCCGCTAACAATTGCCGATATAGGCCACAACCCGGATGGAATCCGCGAAGTTCTTACTCAAATTTCATTTACACCTCATAAAAAGCTGCATTTTGTGATCGGTGTGGTAAATGACAAGGATGTTCAGAACATGCTTGCCCAATTGCCTAAGGATGCAATCTATTACTTCTGCAAAGCAGATATCCCAAGGGGACTTGATGCCGCGGAACTGGCAGAAAAGGCTAAACCATTCGATTTGCATGGAAAAATTTATAAAAGTGTGAAAGAAGCCCTTAAATCGGCCCGGCAGAATGCCGATCCTGCCGACCTGGTACTTGTGGGAGGAAGTGCATTTGTTGTGGCAGAAGTTGTATAAACTATTTTGACTATTAACCCGGTGAATAAGCCTGATTTTTGGGCCTTATTATCTACCTTTGCAAGCCTGTCGTATTATTTTACTGGTTCACACGTTTAAATCCCGGCTTAATCAATTGTGAGGAACGATTAACTCATGAAAAAATCAGTACTATTTGCTTTCATCCTTTCCATTGTCCTGATGGCTTCTGTGATTATGTTTATCATTTTCTCCAACGCTACAAAGCTGTTTATTGCAAAAGATTTAACAGCCGAAAACCTTTTTTCGGTAAACATCGAGGGACCGGCATTCGATAAAAACGGGCAATTATATGTTGTAAATTACCTGCACGACGGAACCATCGGGAAAGTTGCCCCTAACGGGACCTGCTCTATGTTTATACAATTGCCCGATAGCAGTATAGCCAACTGCATACAGTTCGACAGCAAGGGAAATATGTTCCTGCCCGATTTTACCGGCCATAATGTGCTGCATGCCGATATGCAATCGAAGAGAGTGAGTGTCTTTCTGCATGAACCTCGCATGTATTCGCCGAATGATCTTTGCATGAACCGCAGCGGGCAGCTTTTTGCCAGCGATCCCGACTGGAAAAAGGAAATCGGGCAGTTGTGGCGGATTGATCCCGATGGCACCCCTGTACTTCTTGAAACCAATATGGGTACTACCAACGGTATTGAACTGAGCCCCGACGAAAAAACACTTTACGTCAACGAAAGCATACAGCTAAATGTGTGGAAATACGATGTGGATGAAAAAGGCAATATTTCGGGCAAAAGGCTGTTTTATAAATTCAATGATTTTGGCCTTGACGGCATGAAGTGCGACAAATGCGGGAATCTATATATTGCCCGTTGGGGCAAAGGCACACTGGTGGTACTGTCGAAAGAGGGAAAGTTTATCCGTGAAATCCCTCTGAAAGGTAAAAAATGCAGCAACCTGGTCTTTGGCGGCAACGACGGGAAAACCGTTTATGTTACCCTGCAGGATCGAAAATGCATGGAGATGTTTGATACCAATATTGCAGGTAAAAAGTATTAACTGATAACGTGTGAAACATCACTTGAATCCTTCATTTCTTCATTTTTTTATCCCCCCTGAATTTCATACCTTAAATCTAAACTACAGCTAAATGAATATTTACTCCTCAATAGGCGCCGGAATAGTAATTTTTGCACTCCTGGCATATAGTATTGCTATAATTAGGGTCTGCTGTTTAAATAACAAGGTCTTGTTCGCCAGGTAATTATGACTATATTTGATCAATCAAATGCACGGGAAAATGAACAAGACCCACAGAAAGGTTGCACCTACCCCCCAATATGTCAGCCCAACTCA
>CAISRK010000544.1 GCA_903887815.1 uncultured Bacteroidales bacterium
AGTAGAAAAGATAATTCAATCTATCCGAAAGAATTGATTCATTTTGGGATTGCCGGTTAATTCAAACAATTGATGATGATTTTTTAATAATTATATTCTATCCGATAAGGTTAATACGAGGAATAAACCTTCAAATTACCTATTTTTACACTCCAAACTCCGGATTATATATATATGATTTAATATGCAAATAACCAGAACGATACAGAATTTGTGGAACCAGAAGCCTTTGGTTCTTATAATGATGGCAGCAATAGTAACCCGGCTGGTAGCCAGTATCTTTTCCCGCGGGTTCGGTATGCACGACGATCATTTCCTGGTTATTGAAGCAGCCCAGGCCTGGGCTGACGGTATAATTGTACCCGGCAGGCCGCAGTTTCCCGGGCAGCCGCTGATTCCGGATGGTCACAGTCTTTTTTATATGGGCCTTCATTATCTCCTTTTCAGCTTTTTTGATTCAATCGGATTCCGTGATCCTCAATTGAAAATGTTGGTAGTAAGGTTAATACATGCTGCTGCCTCGGTTTTGGCGGTGTGGCTTACGTTCAGGATAACCGAAAAACTTTCACATAAAAAGGACGCAGCCCTTGCCGGGATGATTATGGCGGTAATTTGGTTTTTACCCATGCTGAGCGTACGCAACCTGGTTGAAATCATCTGCATCCCGTTTCTGCTGGCCGGAACCTTGGTGCTAATAAATTCTGATACTAAAAAGCATCCATTTTGGGGTTATTTGCTTGCCGGTTTTATTCTCGGACTAAGTATTTCAATCCGTTTTCAATTAGTAGTATTCGTTGGGGGAATAGGCCTGGTTCTGTTAATTCAGAGGAAATGGCTGCCTGCCGTGATTTTCGGAATCGGGGCGCTTGTTTCGATAGTTTTGTTACAGGGCCTGCTTGACTATTATATCTGGGGGCACCCTTTTGCCGAATTTATTGAATATGTAAAATACAACATTGGGGCTGCGTACGATTATGTTACAGGACCATGGTATAATTACCTTCTTTTACTGGCAGGTATTTTTATACCACCTGTTTCATTAATGCTCCTGTTTGGATTTTTCAGGGGATGGAAGAAACAAATGATGATATTTTTACCTTCGTTTTTATTCCTGCTTTTTCACTCATTTTTCCCTAACAAGCAGGAAAGGTTCATATTCCCGATTATCCCTTTTGTAATTATAGGTGGTGTAATCGGGTGGAACCTGTTTGTTCAGGGGTCGAAATACTGGCAAAAACACTCCAAAGCTCTAAGCCGTGCATGGGTTTTCTTCTGGATACTTAATCTTATTATTCTTATTCCGCTAACGATAGCATATTCAAAACGGTCGAGGGTTGAGGCTATGGTGTATCTCGCCAGGTACAAGGAAATCAAGCTTATAGTTGCAGAAGATACGAATAATGGAAGTGCCCAGATGCTGCCCCGCTATTATTCAGGCCAGTGGATGCAGGCAATGTATAAATCAAAAACTGGCCTGGTTTCGTATATGGCCGATTCGATTCCCTGCAAAGTGTCGGATGCTGATTTCGTGTTGTTTTACAGCGACCAAAACCTGCAGCCACGAGTTGATTCAATGAAGAAAGAACTTCCGGCCCTTGAATATGAAACCATTATTAAACCCGGCTTTGTCGATGGTATCATGCACAGGCTTAACCCGGTGAACAGGAATGAAACGATTTATATATACAGGAATTCAGCTCTATCAGCAAAAAAATAGCATTCTTTACAATTTTAGAAATCATCAAGTACTTAGGACCAATGACAAGAGAAGAAGCCCAGATCGAAATTCCGCGACTTGTTCATGAAATCAATGATCACAATTACAGGTATTATGTGCTGGCAATGCCGGTAATTTCGGATTATGATTTCGATATGCTGCTCGAGAAACTCACTAGTCTCGAAAAACAATATCCTGAATTTCAGCAGCCAGATTCGCCTTCACAGCGTGTTGGCGGAACAGTTAGCTCCGAATTTAAATCGGCAGCCCATACCTATCCTATGCTTTCGCTTTCAAATACCTATTCGGAGGCTGAAATACGCGATTTCGATGAAAGGGTAAGGAAACTTATCGACGGCAAGGTTGAATACGTCTGTGAGCTTAAATTTGATGGACTTTCGATTAGTCTGACTTATCGTGACGGGCTTCTGATCAGCGCTCTTACACGCGGCGACGGCGAAAGAGGTGATGATGTTACATCGAATGTGAAAACCATCAGGAGTATCCCTTTACGGCTGTCGGGCACAGGATATCCTGAACTGTTCGAAGTTCGGGGCGAAATTATCCTGCCCAGGGCTGGATTCGAACGGATGAACCTTGAACGTATTGATATTGGTGAAAACCCATTTGCCAATCCACGCAATGCGGCTGCCGGCAGCCTGAAACTGCAGGACTCTGCCGAAGTTGCACGCCGCCCCCTGGATGGATATATGTATTATGCACTTGGTGAATCGCTAACATTCGACACTCATTCTGAAAGCCTTTCGAAACTAACTGCCTGGGGATTTAAGACATCGGATAAAACGAAGGTTTGCAGCTCAATAGATGAAGTGCTTGCTTTTATTTCCCGAATGGCAAAAGAGCGCGATAAACTGGGTTTCGATATCGATGGAATTGTAATCAAAGTGAATTCCCTCGAACAGCAGCAGGCTTTAGGTTTTACGGCTAAATCACCCCGTTGGGCCATAGCCTATAAATACAAAGCCGAGCAGGTTCTAACACAACTGGTATCAATCGATTACCAGGTTGGGCGGACAGGCGTGGTAACGCCGGTAGCAAATCTTAAACCGGTACAGTTGGCCGGAACGATTGTTAAGAGGGCCAGTTTGCATAATGCCGATATTATAGCAAAGCTCGACCTGAGAGTCGGTGATTATGTGTATGTTGAGAAAGGAGGGGAGATTATTCCCAAAATAACCGG
>CAISRK010000545.1 GCA_903887815.1 uncultured Bacteroidales bacterium
CGCGCTTAGGGCGTCCGCAAAAGGAACAACGTTCTTCTTTTTTTGCCATAATAAAGTATTTAATTCTGTCACCTTACGTTTTTGAACGGTTATAAAAACCATCAAACATCTGTAAGATAATAGTTGTCAAGGTGTAAAGTTATAAAAAAAACCGGCAAAAGTTAAAATCGGTTCAACTTTTGCCGGAAGTGAGAGGGATACAGTATTATTTTGGTTCCCTGTAAAGCAGTTCGTCGATCATACCGTAGGTCTTAGCTTCTTCAGCTGTCATCCAGTAATCGCGGTCCGAATCCTTTTCGATTTTCTTGAATGTCTGCCCGCTATGGCTGGCAATGATTTCGTACAATTCTTTTTTGAGTTTCAGTATCTCGCGGGTAGTAATTTCAATATCCGATGCTTGACCTTCGGCTCCTCCCATTGGCTGATGAATGAGTATACGCGAGTGTTTCAGTGCGGTACGTTTGCCTTTCTGGCCTGCGCAGAGCAGAACAGCACCCATTGAGGCTGCCATCCCTGTACAGATTGTTGCCACATCAGGAGCAATGTACTGCATGGTATCGTAAATTCCCAGGCCGGCGTATACTGATCCGCCCGGTGTATTCAGGTAGATCTGGATGTCGCGTTTTGAGTCGACTGATTCGAGGAACAGAAGCTGCGCCTGTATAATATTCGCGACATAGTCGTCGATGGGGACCCCAAGGAAAATAATGCGGTCCATCATCAAACGTGAGAAAACGTCCATTGTAGCTATATTCAGCTGGCGCTCCTCTATAATAGTTGGTGAAATATAATTGCCGTAAACGGAAGAGTACCTGTTGAGCGTGGTGCTGCTTATTCCATGATGTTGAACGGCATACTTGCGGAATTCGTTGTGCATGTTCATATTTTAGTGTTTTTCGGCGTCTAATTTAATAAATTCATCGTAACTGATTTCTTTCATGACCAGTTTCACTTTTGATTTTACATGCGTTGCAACCCGTTGCCCGTAAAGGGAATCAACTATTCGGCGCACTTCTTTGGGTTTGTCTTTCAGGAATGAATCGGCAATTGTTTCCAGGCGTTCCTGAAGATCTTCAGTAAGCGGCATGGTGCGCCAGCCCTGGAGGTAATAATCCTTAACATAATCCTTTATTTCCTGGTCTTCGACTTCGATTCCTGCTTCCTTTATAATTTTATTTTCGATAAGCTGCCATTTCATTCCTTCGGCATACTTTTCGTAATCGCGGTCGATATCTTCGGCGGTAAGTTTGCCTTCGTTGCTTTCGATGAGCCAGCGTTTCATGAATTCATCCGGAAGATCAATTTTTACCGATTCCACAAGTTTATCCTGCATGTGATGCGAGAAAAGGTGATCGCTGTCGGCAACAAATGCCCTTTCCGACTCATCCTGGACTTTATTCCGGAAATCTGCTTCAGTTTCAACACCGGCTTCAGGGAAAACTTTGTCGTAGAATTCTTTATTCATTTCGGCAGGGCTCATTGACGAAATTTCGTTTACTGTGAAACTGAAATCCGAATCCACACCAACCATTTCGTCTTTCTTTATACCGAGCATGGCAGCTGCTTCAACAGCATTGC
>CAISRK010000546.1 GCA_903887815.1 uncultured Bacteroidales bacterium
CCAAGTTCGACACAGCCGGGTATATAATTTATTTTCCTCAGTTTCATAGCAAGAGCTAATGAATTGTAAAGGTTTTCGCTGAAGTTGTCGCGTATCTTCTTTATTTTCTGGTATTTCGCAGTTTCACCCAGAATTTTCTGGATCTCAGTCGCATCCATAAGGCCCTTCATTGTAAAGAAATCATCCCAATAGGAGTGCATAGGCTTGGCGGAATAGCCTTCGTGGCTGATGGATTCCGGCATCAGGCCGTAAAAAGCCTTCAAACTGTCGTTCCCGTTTTTATAATAGTAGGTTGATCGCTCAGCGATAAGCGATGAGATGTATTCGACGGCTTTCAGTACATTATTGTTTTTTGACCTCAGGAAAACGGTGTCGTGGGTAAAGTTGAAATATTCGCGGATGAGGTAAATCATTTCCCCGTGGCTGTCGTTCTCGGGAACCGGATCGGGACCACGCTGATCGACTACACATGGGACTTTCCCGTTTTCATACTGATGAGCGCAGTACCAGTCGATAAAGTCTTTTACTTCGGGTACAATACCTGATTTTAAAAGCGCAGATGAGGTGAGGGCACCATCGCGTATCCAGCTTCGGTTGTAGGAACGCGAGCCGGGTTGTATGCCGACTTTATCGCGGTTCACGAGGATATAACAAAGGTTTGATTTATAAGTATTTATAATCCTGTCGGCTGAGGGCGGAAGATTGAATTTTATGTGATCCACTTCCGATTTCCAGAAGGCACCTGACTTTGTAAACTCATCCGCTGTATTGCTTATACTTAGTTTGCCGTCGGGAGTATTTTTACCGTAAAACGGGACTGCCACATACAGATCGGTTTGTTCACCCGGATCCAGATGCAGCGAATATTTAACAACCCCGTTTGCCAGGTTGTTCGGATCGATGGCTGACTTATTCAAAGGCATTTTCCCCTGGCGGAGAAGGTCTACAATATTGCCTTCATCGGAATTGGCGGCACCGAAAGAATTGTATTTTGTTTGAAAAAGTATCACTTTATCATCGGCAGATAAATAATTACCTTCTTCTTTGATAGAATTTATTTTCCCTGCGCCCCCTGACATATTCAGAAACTGGTAATAGGGATCAACCTGGAAAGGCCGGATCAAAAGATAAAACTCAAAATCTTTTGGCTGGCCGGAAGTGTTTTTTAAAGTGTATCCAATATCGAGTTTCGAATTCTTATTGGCTTCCCCACTTGCAGTGATGCGGGTTACTAAATTCAAACCGTTCAACTGCCAGGTTACAGTCGGAATAAAATCAAACTGATGCTGATCCTGGAAATTTCCGAGCGACTGAACGGATGTAACATTCTGCCAGTTGTAAACCGAATCACCAAACTTAATTAGAGGTTCGATGGAGAAAAGGGCTTTATCCACTTCAACCATTCCATCTTCATTGATCATGGCTTCTTTAACGTCATTATTCACACCGGTAATGGTCCAGTAGGAAGCCTTTTCGGAGAAATACCTTGGGAAATTTCCCAACGGTGAGTTTTTTGCTGAGTAGATCAGGAAATCATTCTTAGTAAGGGATTCATTTACAGTGAGAAACTTCATTTCACTGATCCTGACAATCTTAGTCGGATTATTCCTGATATCTATTTTAATATATTTTGCTTCTGCCTCAGGCAGCCGGATAAAACTAACATCAAACTGGTTGCTTTGCACGGAATAAACTTTTTCCCAGGTTTTTGCATCATTCGACTGAAGAACATCGAAATTATTGGCATTGTAACCTTTTAACCAGTCGATCTGTAAACCGCCGTATTCCCTGCGTGTTTTAAAATCAATGGTTATAGTCTGGGCTGGAGCTTTGCCGGTCTGCCAGTATGTTTTATCTGAATTATCCAAAATAAGGGACGCGGGATGGCCTTTAAGTGCCGAAGAAGCTGTGATAAGTGGCGCAGGATACGATTGTGTTTCGGGTGGAAGCGGCTCAAATTTCAAATTATCGAGCCAGATGGTTCCTTTTCCGCCAACGAATGAGGCAATGGTAAATTCAATCCGGTCGATTCGTTTCAGCTGCTTATTGGCAGTCGGGCCCCAGGCGAAACTGATATGTCGTTTCTTGACGGTGATCTTTTTCCATTCAGTTGGGAAATCGAAGTTGCGGTTACTGATCCACCATACATTGTTCCCGGTGCTGTCAATAAATTTAATTTCCAGGTTATTTGCCGGCGATTCGGCTTTCAGATAAAACGAAAATTCATAATTATCGGGCAGATCAATCGGGAAAAGTTTCTGTATCCCTCCATAACCGGTTCCGTGGGTAAAATCATAATCAAAGCGGATGGCATTGCCTGTCAATCCTTTTTCATTCGATAAATTTAAATTAACGCCATCGGATTGAATGAAATTCCAGCCAGCTTTGTTTTCAAAATCATCGAGTGTTTTAATCTGAGCATGAATTAGTGTGGTTGCCAGAACCATCATGATCAATGCCAACGATTTTCTGATCGGATTTTTCATACACAGAAAACTTTTTTATTTTAAATATCCGTATCCCAGTTTGCTTAACCCGGTTTGAATAATCGGATCTTTCATTACATATTCCCATACCAGGCCAGTTCTGAAATTTTCGATCATCATCAGCATTGGGCCTTCATCGATGCCGATCCAGTCGTTGTTCACCCATTTAGCCGTTGGATTGAAGGAATCATAATAGCCGTATTTACTCCATAATTCTTTGCCGTATCTGGCATTGATCGATTTCATTGTAGGTAAAACAATTTCGGGTGCAAAAGGCAAGGATGACATGGCACCATAAGGAGCAATTGTTCCGTCCTCAGCAATAGTATAATCTCTGCCGCTGGTTCCCCTTCCTGCATATCCTTCAAATTTCTTGTCACCGAAATTATACTTATCGCCGGGACCGTCGCAAGCAGTTATACCCCAGCAAAGCGAATCGTAACCAACCCAGCCTTTCGGGTTCTCAATGGCATACTCGCGCTGAACATAGGTTGCACGCCTTGAGTTTTCGAAATAATCAATTCCTTTTTCTTTCATATATTTATCGGCAAGCCCCCGATAATCAATAAATGCCTGCGAAAACTGATGCCCGAATAGAGGAGGAAAAGCAACATGTGAAAGTCCTTTATAAGGCGTCTGCCACTCATAGGTCGAAAGCCATGAATCATAACTCCTGACAACATCTTTCATCCCTGTGCCGGCAGCAAGAACGTAAAGAAACAGTCCCTCATTATAACCGGTCCAGCTGTGATTGAGTAATCCGGTTTCGGGCAACCAGGCCATGGAAATGCAATAAGGATGTTTGCCGTTGGCAGGCAACTGCATGAAACTCCAGTCCATCCTTCCAAGCAGGGTTGCAGCAAGCGAACGTATTTCAGCTTCTGTAGTATTTCCCAGGTTGTAATAATTACGGGCAAAGAGGATACCCATCATCAGAATTCCTGTATCTATCGACGAAAGTTCGCATTTCCACTCACGGGTACCGCTGCTCATTTTTAGGAAATGGTAATAAAAGCCTTTGTACCCAGTAGCATTCGTATCAGCACTCTGAACTGAATTGGTAAAGAAGCGCAGCATTTTGAGTGTGATTTCAGCTGCCTGTTCGCGTGTAATCCATTTTCGTTCGGCACCAATCGCGAAGGAAGGAATTCCAAACCCTGTAGCTGCTATGCTGGCTGGAGCCCAGTTTGCTGCACGATCCTTTACAATACCCCATTCGATATGATGTTCGTTCAAAAAGAAAAGAAATGTTTTATGCTGAATGGAATCGAGCATAGCAGTTTCGTCTACTGTAGTTGCATAATTCACTTTCCCGTGGGATATGAATGCCGGCTGTTGCGATTGTGCACAACTTGCGACTGCAATTATTACAACAACTAAAAATATCTTATTGAACCTTACCAGATTTTTAATTTTTAACATAATTGCCGTAAATTAATTCTTGTTCGTTTAATCGGATACAAATAGCGTACTAAGCAGAGTGAGAATTTCGTCACAGCTACTATTTTTACTTTTATTTGTAACTGAAACCTAATTTGGTTAAGCCAGCCTGGACTTCGGGTGCCGACATAAACAAGTTCCATAAAAGTCCGGTCCGGTAATTTTCGATCATCACAATTTCGGGCCCCTGGTCGATGGCAAGGAAGGTGTCGGCAAACCAAAGTTCCTTTTGAGAGAAAGAGTCGACAAATCCATAGTTTTTCCAGATTTTGTCACCGAGCTTATAATAAAAGAACCGGATCGCCTGCATCGATTCTGTCGGACAATACGGAAGTGATGAAATGGCTGCAGTGGGCGCTATAACACCTACGTCGTTGGTTGGGCTGCTGGCACTATATCCACTGGGGATATCGCTGGCTGTAAGTCCCCAGCAGTTTTTGCTATAACCGGCGAATCCATTGGGGTTGGCTACACAGTACGAGTAGTTTATCAAGCTATGGCTTACATTTTGTTGCCAATAACTGGCGTATTGATCGTGAAGGCTGCGAGGGTCCAGGCCAAGAAAGGAATATTGGGCAAAAAATAATGGACCGCCATAACTCTGACCAAGGGGAAGAAGATATCCGAAATAACTTTGGTTCAGCCTGATGTTGCCATTCATTGCCCAGCCATTCTCGTAAACTGTTTTAGTGATAGTATGTGTAGTCGATGAAGCAGCCAATACATAAACAATAAGTGCCTCATTATAACCCTGCACCCTCATGTTCATTGCCCAGCCATTTGTTGGCGACCAATGCCAGTATAAAGCATTTTCATTGTTTTTGCGAAACCAGTCCCATTCCACTTCGTTCCAAAGGGCATTTATAGTTGAGCGAAGCTGGATTTCTCCGGCATTGGTTGGGCTGCTGAAGTATTGCCTTGCTGTAATAAGGCCCTGCAGCATATATGAAGTCTCCACCAAGTCAGCACCGTTATCAGTATTACCGAATGGAATAGTGACCCCGGTTGCTCCGTTCAGCCAGTGAGGTAATGCGCCGTGATACCGTGTTGTTTTATTTTTTAAGAAATCAACCAATGTAAGCAAACGCTGAAGTCCCTGTTCGCGGGTTATAAAATTTCTTTCAATGCCTACCAGGATGGCCATAACACCAAAGCCTGATCCCCCGGTTGTAACCAGGTCGCCGGAAGTATTCCGTTCACGAGCCATACCCGAAACCGGATGGCCAAAATCCCAGAAATAAGTAAATGTCTTTTGCTGTATCAGAGTCAGCAATTCGTTATCAGTTACCCGGGGAAATTTATCATTAGTATCAATAGCAGTGAAAAGGACAATATTATATTCAGTTTCTATACCGGTTAGTTGCGTTGAGACCAGGTCTTTCATAACATGTATTGAATATCGGGAGAGGTATTCAAGAGGTAAATTTGGAGTTATATTGACTATACTATCGTTGCTTTCGTAGGTTACATCGTAGGGCCGTGTAGTTGATCCCGCATTAAAGGTAATGCTGGTACGTACTGAATTTCTGTCGACGGGTGCCGAAAATTTTAATTTTATTTCAGGAGCAAGGTTCACTTCATTGAACGTAGAACTTCCCGGTTTTCCATTGACCTGGACCTGAGTAAGGCTGAATGGTTCAGGTACAACTGTTTCCTTTTTGCATGAAACTGCTGCCAGAAGTAGAATAGGAAAGATGAGCAGTTTCAGCTTATTCATGTTTTGTGAAATTTGCAATTAATTAATAAGGGAAGAAAAAGGAGCCCGGATAGAGTGGGCCCCTCTTTTAACCAAATCATCAAACCTGATCTTTATATCTGGACCATTTAATTCTTCTGCTTAAATTATCTGTTTGCTTTACGATCGGTTTTTCAATAGACCCTTTGCTAACAATGATTGATTTAACCGGAAGATGGCAGAGACAAAACTTTTTTAATTCATGTAAAAGGGAGTTAATTACACGATCAACTCCCTTTTATTGGAAAATTAGCGGCCTGCTGCTCCAAGATTGTATAATGCAGTAATTTCCGCATCGGTAAGAGCTGTATTGAAAACGCGGAGATCATCAATTGATGCTGTTGCCATTGGCATCCAGTCACCTCTAACACCAGCGCTGGTAAAACCGATATCGCTTGCAGCAAGACTTCCAAATACAGCCTGGCAAGGAACTCTCATGTTCAGAGCAATTGTGTTGGTTCCCCTGTCGTCCCATGCACCGATGGAAACCCCATTACCATAAACCTGTAATTTATGAGTAGCTGAGTTAAAACGGATGGTAACAAAGCACCATTTGCCTCCTTGTTTGAATACGCCAACCGGAACAGCATCAAAAGGATTTGGACGATTGTCCTGTCCATTCATTGAACCATCAGCATTTTTCGAAAGGTAATTTGCTTTTGGAACGATAGTGTCGCAAGTAGCAGGTTTCCAGCCAGTTTCGAAATTCAGGCCCAGGTTACCCCAAACATCAGCAACTGCAGTAGGAATGATTCCAAATACTGATGTGAAACTGTTCCCTGTGTTACTGATCTTGACCCATGATGAAACTGTGAAATCACCAAGTGAATTTGCTGCACCAATGTTTGCAATAGTAGGATAAACTAATGCACCTTTGGTAAGGTTTAATGCATTCCCTATTTGGCCTGTTGTGAAAGCATATGTGCCATATTTGTTTGCCGGTGCGGTTGAGGAAATAGCTTCGTTGTAAGTGTCGTCGAAAGTCCAGTGGGCTTTCAGGTAAGTAGCTGCAACCTGGTCCGAATTGTCGTATCCATTAATCTGAGGAAGACTTTCAGTTTTTTTACAGGCATTCAGCGTTATCATTCCAAGCACAAG
>CAISRK010000547.1 GCA_903887815.1 uncultured Bacteroidales bacterium
GCTTGAATTCGTTCAGGTTAAATGGTGCCCGGGCCATATCCCTGCGCTCTTCAATCGACAACTCAAGTACATCGTCATAGAATCCGGGAATTGTGATGTGATTATTCTCATCATGAAGCGATGCAATCATTTTTGCAAGGATATTGGCTGGGTTAGCAACAGCTCCGCCGTAAAGTCCCGAATGAAGGTCCATTGCAGGTCCTGTTACTTCCACTTCCATATAAGCCAGTCCACGCAACCCGACAGTTATGCTTGGAGTATTAATGCCGATCATGCTGGTGTCCGAAACCAGTATAAGATCTGCTTTCAGAAGGTCCTTTTGTCCGGTAAGCCATTTTGCGAGGGCTGGTGAGCCCATTTCTTCTTCTCCTTCGATCATCCATTTCACGTTAAACTGAAGCTGGTTGGTAAGCACAAGGTATTCGAAAGCTTTAACCTGCATAAACAATTGGCCTTTATCGTCCACCGCGCCGCGGGCATATATTTTGCCATCACGGATTTCAGGCTCAAAAGGGGGTGAATGCCACAATTCGACGGGGTCGACCGGCATAACATCGTAGTGCCCGTAAACCAGTATGGTTGGTTTTGAAGGGTCAATAATTTTTTCGCCGTACACAACAGGGTGGCCCGTAGTTGCCATAATTTCAGCCTTGTCAGCACCGGCCTTAAGCAACTGGTCTACTATGTATTGAGCGGTTTTCACCATATCGTGCTTATGTTCACTTTCCGAACTGATGGATGGTATACGGATAAGGCCAAACAACTCATCGAGATACCTTTGGGAGTTGGACTGGATGTAAGATTTGAGATTTTCCATGAATATTCTGTTTGTATTTTTACTTATTATGGTATCTGTTTTATTGTAAAAGAGAAAACGTTATTTTTCGAAATACTTGATTTCAAATGTGTAGCCGTCGAATTTGCCATACGAAAAATGACGTACCCAGTCGCCAAGTATGATACAACTTGCTTTTTCTGAAACTTTTAAATTGGTCGGAACGTGCCTGTGTCCAAACACAAAGTAGTCGGTATCAGGTTTTTGGGCGGCCATTTCACGTGCGAATATAAGCAGGACTTCCTGGTCGGTAAGAGCATATTTTGTATCGGTATCCTGTTTCATGGTTTTCGAAATACGGCTGCCACGCGAAAAATAAAGGCCCATTTTTGTGCCCAGATCAGGGTGAAACCATCGGAACAGGAACTGGTTGAATTTTGAAAGAAATACTTTCCTGAGGAATTTATACCCCTTGTCGCCTGGGCCTAAGCCATCGCCATGCGCCAGGAAGAACTTTTTCCCTTTCAATAAGATCTCCTGGCTGTCGTCATGAATAATGACTCCTGATTCCTGGTAAAGGTAATCGAACGCCCAGAAGTCGTGGTTGCCTTTGAAAAAATGTATTGGGATACCCTTTTCGGTAATTTCGGCAAGTTTTGCAAACAGGCGTGTATAGCCTTTCGGAACAACGGTTTTGTACTCGAACCAGAAATCGAACAGGTCACCCATAAGGTAAATGGCTTCAGCGTCCGGGGCTACCATGTCAAGCCAGCGAATGAGCCTTTTCTCGCGTACCAGGCTTGTTTCCCGGTCGGGGATGCCAAGGTGAAAATCGCTTGCAAAGTATATATTGGTATGCGTTGATGCCATCGGGTAAATCAGTTTTTCTTATTTTTTGCTTCTGTTTATAGTTTATATGCTAATACCTTGATGACGAAATGGTCAGTCCGGGGCACTAAGATAGTAAAGAACGGCAAGCTAATATAGATTCTTCTTTATCAACCCTTCCAGTTCGAGGAATTCAGTCTGCCTGACAATTATGTTTCCGTCTTTACCAACAAGAATCATCGACGGGAGGCTCTTAACACCATATGCTTTGCTGAACTCCGAGCCAGGGCCTTTAACGTCAACAACATTTATCCAGTAAGCTTTATCGATTGCGCATGCTTTTTGCCAGAGTTCTGTGTCGGGGTCGACCGAAACTGCATAGATTTCGAATCCGCGGTTGTGGTATTTGGTATAAACGGATGTAAGGTTAATATTATTTTGCCTGCTTAATGCATTCCATCCGCTCCAGAAATATACAAGGGTGAGTTTCCCTTTCAGCGACGAGAGTTTTACTTCTTTACCTGAAGCATTGGGTAAAGTGATTTCCGGTGCAGGCTTTCCCGGAGCCAGGAGGCTGTCGAGGACTGCTTTTCCGGCCAGTCCGGTCTTTAAACTAAGTATTTTCAGGTGGAAATCATTAACCAGGCTGTTCTCAGGATAAGCCTGGAAAAGGGCACTGTCGAGTTTGAGGAATAGGTCCGGATTTGTTTTTTCGGTTACTAGGGGGTTAGGCCCAAAATTATTTGAAATGACCAGCAGTGATGCCAGGGAATTCAGGTGGCTGCCAACAAATGATACGACTTTATCTTTCTGCCGGTTGAAAATGTCCATGTAAGCTTCATCAAGCTCGTTTTTAACCGATTGGTAGTCAGTAGTATTTCGGCTTTCGGCAAAAACTGCTGATAATGAATCCACCTTGCTCAGGTTTTCGGAAGTGAAAAGGTGGTATTGTGCGTACAATTCCGAATTTGGAGAACCCTGGATAAAATAGGCTCTCTGAATGGAATCAAAATTGGCTTTCAGCGAGATTTTTTCCCCGGGTTCAATCACAAAAGTCACTTCTTTGCCGCCATTCAGCCTTAAAACATAGAACCCGGCTTTTTCAACCGCAAGTTCTATTGTGAAATTTCCCGTAGCATCGGTACTGACCGAATCGATTAGTGGTTGGCTTGAAGGAAAAACCTGGTAGAAAAAAAGTTGCTTACCGGGAATGTTAATAATAGTTCCGCTTAGGGTTACATTTTTTTCGGGAGCCTGTTTACAGCCCTGTATTAGCAAACTTATTATAGCAATAACTGTAAGAAACCTGATATACATTTGGGTTTGCTGATAAGTCTGCAAATGTCGGAAAAATATCAATGCTCAGGTGAATCTGCCTTACTGTTCGTATAGCAGATTTTTCTTTTTTTAACACTGTGACTGTGATGAATGTTGTAAATTAGCATGTTCAAATTATACTATCTCAATGAGGATAAAATTATTTTTTATTTGGTCGGTTTTACTCATAATCTTCAGCCAGTCTGTTGATGCTCAGAAGGTAATATTGCTTCGTAAAGCCGGGAAAAATAAAAATATCTTTTATAAGCTTGGTGATAAAATCACTATACGCACAGGTGATCCTGAATTTACAGCCCAGGGAGTGATTACTCATATTGATGATTCGGTTTGCACAATAAACCATGACTATTCATTTAATTATTCAAAAGTAAATGAAGTTATCCGCCCCAGGAATTTCCTGCTCCACAGCTGGCGAACATTGTACCTGGCATCTGGCGTTTATGCAATTGGCAGTGTTTTCAACAGGGCAATTAATAGCGACGACCCTATAATTGATAACACTATTCCCATAGTAAGCGGTTCATTTATTGTACTCGGTACAACAGCCTACCTTTTCCGCTACAGGCATTTCGAACATGGAAAAGGATGGACTCTCAAAGTGCTTGATTTCGATATTTATAAGGAGAAATATGAGCATGAGGAATAGTGGATTTGGGCAAATCCGCTGATTTCTGCAAAGTGTTTTTACAAAAGAATACGAATTGTTGATGCAATTTCGCGCTTTCCTTTCATTTCCCTGAAAATGCCTACTTTTGCAGCAATCACACTATATGACTCACTCCGGATTACTTCTGAAAGCAATGCAAGGATCACATCTCACACTTGATGAGGGTCTTACGCTATATTTGAACGCATCAACTGCTGAACTTATGTTTGCGGCTAACCAGGTAAGGCAGAGGCTTCACCCGGGGAAACAGGTAACCTGGCTTATCGACCGCAATGTGAATTATACCAATGTTTGTGTGTCGGGATGCCAGTTCTGTAATTTCTACAGGGGGGCTAACCACAAGGAAGCATACATCACCACTATTGAACAGTACAAGGAGAAAATTGATGAGCTTTTTGCACGCGGAGGTGAGCAGTTGCTTTTCCAGGGTGGCATGCATCCGAAACTCGGGCTCGATTTCTACACCGGGTTGTTCCGCCAGCTCAAGGAACTTTATCCCCGATTGAAACTGCATGCCCTTGGACCTCCTGAGGTGGTGCATATTTCGAACCTGGAAGGGATTAGTTACCAGGAAACACTCGTAGCGCTTATTTCTGCCGGGCTCGACAGCCTTCCGGGTGCCGGGGCCGAAATACTGGCCGACCGCGTACGCGGAACCATTTCGAAGAATAAATGCACGGTAGGGCAGTGGCTCGATGTAATGCGGGAGGCTCATAAACTTGGCCTGACCACTTCGGCAACCATGATGTTCGGCCATATCGAAACCATGGAAGAGCGCATACAGCATATGATTCATATTCGTGATGTACAGGACGAAAAACCACAGGGAGCTACAGGGTTCATTTCATTCATTCCATGGCCTTTCCAGGATGAAGGTACGACCCTGCAGAAAAAATACGGCATCTCAAATTCAGTGAGTTCCGAGGATTATATGCGCTTAATTGCCATAAGCAGGCTAATGCTTCCCAATGTTCCGAATATACAGGCTTCGTGGCTCACAGTTGGTAAGGATACTGCGCAACTGTGCCTCCATGGCGGGGCCAATGATTTTGGATCCATAATGATAGAAGAAAACGTGGTGAGTGTTGCCGGGGCAAATTATAAATTTAACGAAGAAGGCATTCAGCGGGCCATTCGCGAAGCCGGCTTCGAACCCCGGTTGCGTGACCAGCAGTTCAGGCCGGTATTACTTCCCTGACGCTATAATTCCGTTTACATAATTCAGAATCAAACTGGTTGCACCGCATCCGCTGCTGACGAATTGTTTACATACACTTGAAGTGTCTGAAAGTATTTTGGAATCTGAAAATAAGTCATTCGTCAGCAACGTTAATTCTTCTGCGCTTTTCACTGCGAATGCGCCTTTTAGTCCGATAAGATCCTTTGCTTCCATGAACTTTTGATAATTTGGTCCGAAGAAAACAGGAAGACCGAATGCTGCGGCCTCAAGAATATTATGTATTCCAACGCCAAAGCCGCCGCCAATGTATGCAAGCGTCCCGTATTGGTAGAGTTGCGAAAGCATGCCTATTGAATCGATAATCAGGATTTCGGCATTTGCAGCTTCAGCAGCATTTGTTTTCGAAAATTGTACTGCTTTCCCTCCGGCTTTCAGAAGGAGCGATTGGATATGAGCAGGATGAATTTCGTGAGGAGCTATGATCAGGCGGAAGGTATGCTGGTTTATTGCCATGAACCTGAAAATCAGTTCTTCGTCAGCAGGCCAGGTACTTCCGGCAACCATCACAGTGTGATCCGAAGCAAATGCTTTTGCGATTTCAATATTTGCCGGGCTCGAAGCAACTGTTGCAACCCTGTCGAAACGCGTATCGCCGCTTACTTCTGCATTTGTAATTCCGACCGAGCCAAGCAGCGATTTTGAAAAATCGTTCTGGACAAATACTTTTGTAAAACCCCTGAGGATATTCCTTGCCCATTTTCCATAAGGCTTGAAGAAGTGCTGTTTGGTGCGGAACAGGGCAGAAACCAGGATGACCGGGATCTGCTTTTGGTGTAAATAGCTCAGAAAGTTGTACCAGTACTCGTATTTTACCCAGAAAACGATATCGGGTTTTACGGCACTCACAAACCGGCTGACATTACGTGGAATATCGAGCGGAAGGTACAAAACGCAATCAGCTTCTGAATACGCCCTGCGCACTTCGTATCCCGAAGGGCTGAAAAAAGTGAGCAGTATAAGGTAATCGGGTTGTTGTTGTTTGAAATTCTCCAGGATGGGACGTCCCTGCTCAAATTCGCCCAGCGAAGCACAATGAAACCAGGCCAGCTTCCGGCCGGGTGTATTAAATGGCGATTCCGAAAATGTTTTTTCTACCTGAGCTAAAGAGTTTTTCCTTCCTTTGACCCATAATGCAGCTTTTTTATTGAACAACGAAGCAACCCTGATCGAAAGACCGTAACATAGTATCAGGAAAGTATAAATTTGCTGCATGTCAGGAAATTAGGAGAATTCCTTCTAGTAATAAAAAAACTTCTGGCTTGTCTTTCGATACAGAGGCAGGTACCATCCTGCTTTGAGAGTGCTTAGCAAATCGATGCGTTTCTCATCGGGGCGGGTCATTTCGTTAAAATAGAATGCCCTTCGCGATGAAGTGAATGCCTGAACGAACTCAATACCTGCAAAGAAATTGATTGTACGTTGATTCCCAATATGCTGGTAACCGATAAACTCCGAAACTGCCGGCCCGTTGCACATTTTATCGTATCCTTTTTTATATGCTCCTTTAAGCTGTGGTGCTGAATTGTTCGGATCCTGGATACGGATTTTATGCTGCAGCATGCCGCCTCCGAGCTGGAAAAGCATGCCTGAATTCGGATTCGGACCAAAAAGAGGAACAAGTTTACCTGCTTTTGCCCACAGGCTGTAGCCTCTTTCGAGTAACATTACATTGGCAAAAAAACCGGCCTCATCAATTATAAACCCATCGTGAGTCGAAATGCCTGACAGAACTTCGGACTGATTTTTAACCCCATCGCGGAATATGAAATTCCCTTCTGCACTAATGCTCCACCCGCTTTTCCATTTGAACATATAACCACCCCCGATCTGGTGCGAATTTCCGAACCTGTCAGCCAGATCGCCACCGGGCATACTGAATCCGTAAGTTGCATAGATCATACTCATGCTCAAAGCCGAGTCTCTTACGTTCACCTGGGCTTTAAGTGAAGACGAAGCAAGTATGAACAGGAGCAAAATCAGTCCGGGTATGGCGGAAAATTTCATTTTCAGGTATTAATTTTCAGCAAAGATACAAATCGCATGAAGGTGAGAGCTGCTTTTAAATTAAATTGTCACTTTTAAGAATTCTTAAGTTTTTTAATCCGATTTATATAGCTTCGGCCCATTTTTACATGTTTACAATGGATATATTTGCACCGCGAAAAGAAATAACAGAATAGTGGTATGAGAAAAATTTCAATGGTCGATTTAAAGACTCAATATGAGAATATTAAACCTGAACTGGACAAAGCGATAAGTGAAGTCATCAATTCATCCATGTTTATTAATGGACCTGTTGTTAAGGAATTCCAGGCTGCGCTCGAAAAATACCTGAATATTAAGCATGTGATTCCCTGTGCAAACGGTACCGATGCACTCCAGATAAGTATGATGGCACTGGAGCTTAAACCAGGCGACGAAGTAATTGCTCCCTCGTTTACTTTTATCGCGACTGCCGAGGTTATTGCCCTTCTGGGTCTCACACCGGTATTGGTCGATGTTGAGCCTGATACTTTTAATATAAGCCCCGATGCTATTGCAAAGGCTATTACACCGCGCACCAGGGCAATTGTTCCAGTGCATCTTTTCGGTCAGACTGCCGATATGGACGCCATTATGGCAATTGCAAATGAGTATAAACTTTTTGTTATTGAAGATGCCTGCCAGTCGATCGGTTCGGATTACCTCAATGCAGCGGGAGAATGGAAAAAATCAGGAACTATCGGGCATTTAGGCTGTACTTCATTTTTCCCTTCCAAAAACCTGGGCTGCTTCGGTGATGGAGGGGCTATTTTTACAAATGATGATGCGCTGGCCGCTAAAATACGGTCAGTTGTTAACCATGGGATGACTGTAAGGTATTATCATGATGAAATCGGGGTTAACAGCCGCCTCGACAGTTTACAGGCTGCCGTCCTGAAAGTTAAGCTTCAATACCTTGATAAATATGCGCAGGCACGGCAGCATTTAGCCACAACTTATACCAAAGCATTCATTAATGAGCCTAATCTTATTGTACCGGTTCAGTATACCCGCTCGACCCATGTATTTCACCAGTACACAATCCAGGCCGTAGGGTTTGATCGTACAAAACTCATTGAGTTCCTTGCATCGAAAGACATACCGGCTATGATTTATTACCCGGTTCCCATTCACCTGCAAAAAGCATACCTCGACCCAAGGTATAAGCCGGGAGATTTCCCGGTAACTGAACAACTCAGCCATACGGTTTTTTCGCTGCCTATGCACACCGAAATGGACAATGAACAACTCAATTATATCATCACATCGGTATTTGAGTTCCTGAAAACAGTATAAAATCATAAATGTAGAATGACCGGATATAGTGAAAATAATCACCCGGTTTTCGAAAACCTGAAACAGAAAAAATAAAGAGTCATGACCGAAAAAGGATATTTTGCGCACCCGACAGCTGTAATTGATGAAGGATGTAACATTGGCAACGGAACCAGGATATGGCATTTTTCGCATATCATGCCGGGATGTATTATCGGCGACGGTTGCAATATTGGCCAGAATGTGGTGGTATCGCCTGATGTAGTGCTTGGCAAAAACGTAAAAATCCAGAACAACGTTTCGATATATACTGGTGTTGTTTGCGACGACGATGTTTTTCTCGGTCCTTCGATGGTATTCACCAACGTTATTAATCCACGCTCGGCTGTTAACCGGAAGAATGAATATGCGCGGACGTGGGTCCGCAAAGGAGCAACCATAGGTGCCAACGCAACCATAGTTTGTGGCATCGAAATTGGCGAATTTGCTTTTATTGGGGCAGGGGCAGTTGTTACCAAATCCGTTCCGTCGTATGCTCTTGTAGTTGGTAATCCTGCCCGTCAAACCGGCTGGATGAGCGAATACGGGCAGAAGCTGAAGTTCAACAGCGAGGGGATTGCCGTTTGTGAGGAAAGCAAAGTCAATTATCAACTCAGGAATGGGGAAGTAACTAAAATTTAAAAAAGTTTGCTCATGGAATACCTGGCACAATCCACACGATATCAGCAAATGCTTTACCGTCGCTGCGGGAAAAGCGGAATCCGGTTGCCGGAAATCTCTCTTGGCTTATGGCATAATTTCGGTTATGTCGACCGGTTTGACATAGCGAGGCAAATTGTACTCAAAGCCTTCGACCGCGGAATTACACATTTTGACCTGGCGAATAACTACGGTCCGCCTCCAGGCTCAGCGGAAGAAAATTTTGGCCGTATGATGCACGACGACCTTCGCCCATACCGAGATGAAATGATTATTTCGACAAAGGCCGGTTACCTTATGTGGCCAGGGCCTTATGGAGAATGGGGATCAAAGAAGTACCTGGTATCAAGCCTCGACCAGAGCCTGAAGCGCATGAAGCTTGATTATGTCGACATATTTTATTCGCATCGGCCCGATCCGGAAACACCGCTTGAAGAGACCATGGCCGCACTCGACCTGGTTGTCCGTCAAGGCAAGGCTTTGTATGCCGGAATCTCGAATTACCCTGCCGAACCAACACAAAAAGCAGCCTCTATACTTAAGGAACTGGGTACACCCTGCCTTATCCACCAGCCTTCATACAGCATGTTTAACCGCTGGGTCGAAGATGGACTTCTTGATGTTGTTGAACAGGAAGGGATCGGATGTATACCATTCTCGCCTTTGGCTCAGGGTTTACTGACAGATCGTTACCTGAACGACATACCTTTAGATTCACGGGCGGCCAAGCCACATGGATTTCTAACCGAGGACCGGGTTGTGCTCATGTTGCCTCAGATCAAAAAACTGAATGAAATTGCTGTCAGGCGCGGGCAAAGCCTTTCGCAGATGGCAATTGCATGGCTTTTGAAAGATAACCGTGTGACTTCTGTACTGATAGGTGCAAGTTCGGTTCAGCAACTCGAAAACAACCTCGGTTCATTGGCAAAGAAAGATTTCGAAAAAACCGAATTACAGGAAATCGAAGCGGTTCTGCTAGGAAAATAATCCTTTTTACAGTTGCGGGTTTTTTAGCAACGTGCTGATTTTCGTTTGCGATCCAGCAAACCACGAATGTGAATCTTTTTAATGTATTCGCTGGCATCAGGCGGTTGACATGCCGTTACGCCCATATCCACTTTTATTGTTACACGTGATAAAGCTGTTTTTACAGCTTTGTCATCCAGGTGCCGGCAATACCTTCCGGCTGCAATAACAAAATTATTCATGGTGTGCCGAACACTGTTTTTCTCCGAATGAATTGTTACTTTTACCCTGTTGAGTATGCCTTTATAAAGTTCCTCATCAATAAATGCTTTTTCTTTTATTGCGACAATTCTTGACAAAGTTGCCAAGCCACTGGCTGTACTATTTTCCTTGTCCGATTCGATCCACTTCAGGGCAAGCTCAGTGCCGAACAGGCTTTCGGATGCAACCCTTGCTACTGTGAATTTGCTCTGCATATACCAGTATACTTTTTCGACCCGCTCAGTGAGACCGGATTTTATCATTTTAGCAGACTCAGCAATAAGACCTGCAAGGTATATGGCATCCGAATAGCCGGTACGGAAAAGTTCAAGGAAAAGAGCATAATCGAACTTTGCCTTTTTCTGTATTTTCCTTAGATCTTCAACTTTTACTCAATAATAAGGTTCACAGGCGCCATGCTAGACAAGGACTTTTTTTATGCTTTCGTTACCCATTTGATGCAGTTGCTGCATGATTTCAGCTTGGTCAATAGAAAGGTTATTTGAGTGCTAAAACTATAGTGAGATGCAAAAATTTTAAAAAAAATACCCTGCTCTATCGATGAAACAGGGTATTTTTCGGATTGAAGTAAATTTAGAAGCCCATTGACTCAATTTCAGGAGCTATTTTCCTTGCAAGACCTTGCAGAACCATTCCCGGGCCAAGTTCGATAATGGTTGTTGCCCCATCGGCAACCATATGCTGTACAATTTGTGTCCAGCGAACCGGCGATGTCAGTTGAGCAACAAGGTTGGCTTTAATCAGAGCAGGATCGGAGTAAGGTTTGGCGTCAACATTCTGATAAACAGGGCAAACAGGTGTATTTATCGTGGTGGCTTCGATGGCGGCAGCGAGTTCGATACGCGCCGGCTCCATAAGCGGGGAGTGGAATGCCCCACCCACTTTGAGCGGTAAGGCCCGTTTAGCACCGGCTGCTTTCAAAGCATCGCACGCAAGTTCAATGCCACGGAGTGAACCTGATATCACAAGTTGCCCGGGGCTGTTATAATTAGCAGGCACTACAATTTCATCAATTCCTGCGAGTATTTCTTCAACTGTTGTATCATCAAGCCCCAGTATGGCGGCCATTGTGCTGGGCTCGGCTTCGCAGGCTTTCTGCATGGCCACGGCGCGTGCATATACAAGATTGAGTCCGTCTTCGAACGACAATGCTTTATTGGCAACCAGGGCCGAAAACTCGCCAAGCGAATGACCTGCAACCATATCAGGTTGAAAATCAGGCAGGGTAGCTGCCAGTATAACCGA
The DNA here is from genome assembly GCA_903887815.1 of uncultured Bacteroidales bacterium. Taxonomy (GTDB): domain Bacteria; phylum Bacteroidota; class Bacteroidia; order Bacteroidales; family UBA4417; genus UBA4417. The sequence continues at coordinate 11,338 of CAISRK010000547.1, forward strand.
ATGAAGGAAGATGGCAGGTTGTGTAACACGTGTCTGCCGGAGGTCTTCGTCGTTGCCGGCGAACATCAGGTCAGTAATACGGAAACCCAGGATTTCATTTGCTCTTTCGAACATTTCTTTTGCAAGAGGGTGGCTATCGTAAAGATCTTTGCCCATTCCGACGAACTGAGCTCCCTGTCCGGGAAATACATATGCTTTCATAAATAAAGTAATTAAAACTGCAAAGATAACGGATAAAAAAGAGAATCAAATAAATAAGGCATCTTTTAGTTGCATACATCCGCTAACCGTCTTTCCAAATCTTATTTACTAGTGTAACCGACTGCCAATCAAATGAATAAATTCAGCCCTGGTCTTGTCAACCAGAAAAGCTCCGGTGAAATCGGAGGTTGTGGTTACCGAATTCTGTTTCTGTATGCCGCGCATGCTCATGCACATATGTTGAGCCTCTATTACTACAGCAACCCCTAAAGGCTTGAGCGTGTTATTGATAGCATCTTTAATCTGTGTTGTGAGGCGTTCCTGCACCTGCAGCCTGCGGGCAAAAGCATCAACTACTCTTGGTATTTTACTCAGGCCCACAATGTGTCCGTTTGGGATATAGGCAACATGGGCTTTCCCGAAAAACGGTATCATATGATGTTCGCACATCGAGTACAATTCAATATCCTTAACAATAACCATTTGTTTGTAATCCTCGGCAAACATGGCAGAGTGAAGGATTTCTTCAGGGTCGAGATCGTAACCATGTGTGAGAAACTGCATAGCTTTCGAAACACGTTCCGGGGTTTTTTCAAGACCTTCGCGGGTTGGATCTTCCCCTATTAGTTTCAGGATTTCACGGTAATGGAATGCCAGGTCTTTTATGGTCGACATGTTATAAATGTCACGCTTTTCGTAACCGTCTTTCAACTCATAATCGTCCATATTGTTTTCGATCATCATGGGTTTTACTATTTCGCTGCTCATGGTATGGTGGGATTGGGGAATTAGGATTGAGGGGGATTGATGGGATTGATGAAATTGGTGGGA
>CAISRK010000548.1 GCA_903887815.1 uncultured Bacteroidales bacterium
ATGATGCTTTCAAAGCATCACTTAAATAACAATTCGGGAAATTTAAATCATGAACTTATGACTAATCTATCGAATAGACAGCTTATTTTCGACAGGAAAGTCTCAAATAAAAGCTTGAAAAATTATTATTTATCATTCCGTCTTACATAGCAATTACCAGTTGTTATCCCTTCGTAATATCTATACTTCCTACGAAATTGCCGGTTGTGGCTTTTCATAGGAATAGCGTTTGAGCCTTCGCCTTTTACTGCGGTATTTGGTAATTCGAATGGATATAACCCAGGCAGCCAACAGGGAGAAAGAACCTAATATAAGTATAGCCATTCCTGTATTAAGGCTGTCGCCTTTCATACGGCTCCACATCTCAAGAACCATATCATTTTTATCGAGAAAATCGTGTAACAAAACACATCGGCCTATTTCGGCACTATCGGGGTACTGGACTGAATTCACTTGCATCCTGTCGTGCCCGGGGCCAAAAAAGTAGTTCAGGTTAACCGTTTCCGTGAGGGTTGAATCAATCTGTGCTTCAGCAACTTCAGGAGTGGCAACAGCACTAGTATACCCGCTTACATCCATATTTCGCAGGGCAATTTCAGGCTGGCACAGGTAATTCAGAAAATAGCTGGCTGCTTTTACATTGCGCGCATATTTGGGAATTACCCATCCATCGAACGAAAAATTGCTTCCTTCATTGGGTATAATGTAATCGAGTGAGACATTTACTGACGCGGCCTCTTTAATAGCCCATACCGCATCACCGCTCCAGGCATAGTCGATCCAGATTACTCCTTTTGTCATCATTTCCTTGCCAAAGTCAGCTTCCCAGCCAGCCAGGTTAGGTTTCATGAGTTTCAGCTGTTTCTCAACCATTGCAATATCAGCGTTCGTATGGTCGTTCGAAACATTATAGGCAGAGCGTTTCCCCGAAACTATATCGGGATAAAAACCATAAATGGCTGCCATGTTATAGATATCCCAGTAATGGTCTTTCATCAGGATTTTGCCCTTGTTTTTAGGATTCCACAGGCAAGCCCAGGATTCGACTTCAGCTTTGGGTATGAGTCTGGTATTGTACAAAAGGCCCGAAGTACTCCACATATAGGGCACCATGTAATCGTCAGCTTTCATACCCGGAACACTGAAAGCATCCATGCGTTCACGCAGGAACGGAGATATATTGCCAAGGTAATTTTCCGTTTTCCCAAAATCACGTATCATGGGCTGAAGCATACCGTTTTTCATCATTCGTTCGATAAGGTATTGGGTTGGGCAAACAAGATCAAAATCCTCATGCCCCAGGGCAACTTTGGTGTACATAACTTCAGGCATATCAAATACCTGGTACATAATCTCCACTTCCTCCCCTGTCTGCTCCTTGTACCATTTGGGGAATTCGGTAAGCAGGTCTTCATCAATATAATCGGCCCAGTTGTATATTTTGAGGATGTTTTTTCGAGGCGATGCTCCCCCGTTGCAACCACTGAAAAAGGATAATACTACCGGAAACAGCAAAACGAGCAGAACAGTACGCAGGTATTTGGGATGGGTGTGAACTCTCATGGCTTTATAATTTCTTTTTTGCTGCCCTTTGGTTAATCACCAGCAACAGCACCAGCACAGTTACAAAGATAATGGCCGAAAGTGGCCTCAGTTCAGGCGTCAGCCCTCCCCTGCGCGCATCGGCATAAATAAATGTCGAAAGGGTTTCGAGACCTTCGTTCCCAATAGTAAACAGGGTTACAACAAAATCGTCGATCGATAGGGTAAAAGCCAGGATAAAACCGCTGATCATTCCCGGTTTTAATTCCGGAAGCAATATTCTTCGCAGTGCATGAAAAGGCGTAGCACCCAGGTCAAGAGCCGCTTCATACAGGTTAGCGTTCATCCGGCGTAAGCGAGGCAAAACACTGAGTACCACATAAGGTGTACAGAAAGTGATATGTGCCAGTATTACGGTTGTATACCCCTGCGAAATTCGTAAACTAATAAAAAGCAGGAACAGCGATATGGCTGTTATGATGTCAGGGTTCAGAATGGGAATTGTATTCAGCAATTTTACTGCTTTCTGAGGGCCAGGTTGCAGGTTGTAAATCCCTATTGCAGCCATTGTTCCAAGAATAGTCGATACAAAAGCAGCAACCAAACTGATAATTAGCGTGTTCCATAAAGCAGCTGTAAGCGAATGATGCACTCCGCCATGGAAGACAGATGTGTATAGCTTGAGCGAAAAGCCTGTCCAGTTACCGAGAACCTTTGCTTCGGTAAAAGAGAAAACGATGATAATGAGGATCGGGGCATAAAGCATGATCAGCAAAAGCCCAAGGTAGGATGAGGAGAGTATTCGTCTTGTCATATCAATCCCCCTTCTTCCACGCTTTGTGAACTCCCTGAGCTGTTAAACAAAGAGGTCAGCCCTATAAGTAGGAGCATAACCAATGAAAGTGCTGCGCCGTAATTCCACATCCCATTGTAAATATTCTCCTGAAGTGTAGTCCCGAATAGTTTGATATTATTGATTGTAAGCAGTTCCGCAATGGCGAAGGTGGAAATAACAGGCATAAAAACCATCATAATCCCGCTTGATATACCAGGAACCGAAAGTGGAAGTATTGTCCGGATAAATACCTGCCTCGGGTTTGCTCCCAGATCCTGCGAAGCTTCAATCAGGCTCTGATCCGTTTTCTGCAGTACATTGTATATAGGGTAAATCATAAAGGGCAGGAAATTATAAACCATTCCGAAAATAAGAGC
>CAISRK010000549.1 GCA_903887815.1 uncultured Bacteroidales bacterium
ATCTAAACCACAACACCATACAAGTCAAATGCATCAGCTTCTGTAATTTTCACGCTGTAAAATTCGCCAATTTTCAGTTTGGTTGTACATTTTATCAAAACTTCGTTATCAACTTCGGGGGAGTCGAATTCAGTGCGGGCAACATAAAAGTCACCTTCAACACGATCGGTAATGACTTTAAATGTTTTCCCGATTTTCGCTGTATTTAATTCAAGCGAAATGCCCTGCTGCATTTCCATAATTTCAGCTGCACGCTTTTGTTTGACTTCATCGCTGACATCATCTGCAAGTCTGAAAGCATTAGTATCTTCTTCATGCGAATAGGTAAAAACCCCTACCCTGTCGAACCTGGTGTCGCGGACAAAAGTTTTCAGTTCTTCAAATTCTTCTTCAGTTTCGCCGGGATATCCTACGATGAAAGCAGCCCTTACAGCAGCGCCGGGCATTTGTTGCCTGAATTTAGCCATCAGATTGTAAGTACCTTCTTTATCCACACCCCGGCGCATGCTCTTCAGTATGCGGTCGCTTATATGCTGGAGCGGGATATCGATATAATTACAAATATCAGTACGCGAAGTCATTACGTCAAGAAGTTCTTCCGGAAATGTTGTAGGAAAAAGGTAATGCAGGCGTATCCAGGTAAAAAGTTTCAGATCCGAAAGCCTGGTAACAAGTTCGGGTAGCATCTGTTTCTTGTACAAATCGACGCCATAGTATGTAAGATCCTGCGAGATTAGGAGAAGTTCCTTTACTCCCTGGGCTTCAAGTTTAACGGCTTCATTAATAATATCTTCAATAGTCCTTGAAATATGCTTTCCGCGAATGCCAGGAATAGCACAGAACGAACAGCTTCGGTCGCAGCCTTCGGCAATTTTAAGGTATGCATAGTGTAAGGGGGTGGTAAGATAGCGTTCACCCAGCAAGTCTTTACGGTAGGAGGCGCCCATTCGTTTCACGATTTCCGCAAGGTCGCGGACCCCAAAATACTCGTCCACTTCGGGAATTTCGTTTTGCAAAGGCTCCTTGAAACGTTCCGAAAGACAACCCATTACATAAACCTGTTTCAGTTTACCCTGTTTTTTGGCATCAATAAAACCAAGTATGGTTTCGATCGACTCTTCCTTTGCATCGTTGATAAATCCGCAGGTATTAATAATTACGCTTTGTTCGCGCCCTTTTTCGCCATCACGCAGAACCCGTATGTTGTTCAATTTCAGCTGACCCATAAGCACTTCGGAATCGACTGTGTTTTTTGCGCAACCCAGGGTAACAACGCGGATTGTATGTCGGGGAAGGGTCATATTCAGGGGTTAGGGGATAGGGATTAGGGGCTGGGGAACAAGGGTGAGGTGGTGACGGGCGAGTGGCGACGAGGAGATTGATGAAAACTGTGCTTTTAAGGCCAGAAACAAGAAACCAGTAACCAGCAACCAGCAACCAGTAATCAGAAACCCTACGAAAACAGCGAATTCACAAATTCATTTTTATCAAAAATCTGGAGGTGCTCCATTTTTTCACCAAGTCCTATAAAGCGGACGGGGATTTTAAACTGGTCGGAAATGCCGATAACTACGCCGCCTTTGGCCGTGCCATCCAGTTTGGTAAGCGCAAGGCTGGTTACTTCGGTAACTGCGGTAAACTGTTTTGCCTGTTCAATTGCATTCTGCCCTGTTGATGCATCGAGCACGAGTAAAACTTCATGCGGGGCTTCGGGCAATACTTTCTGCATTACTTTTTTAATCTTGCCCAGCTCATTCATTAGGTTTACCTTGTTGTGAAGACGGCCGGCAGTATCGATAATTACAACATCAATGTTGCGGGTGAGGGCTGATTTTACGGTATCGAAAGCAACAGCGGCGGGATCGGAGCCCATTTCCTGTCGTACAATCTGCACTCCGGTCCGGTCGGCCCATATTGCAAGCTGATCGATAGCAGCAGCGCGGAACGTATCGGCTGCGCCCAGGAGAACCGTTTTTCCGGCTTTTGTAAAATGATAGGCAAGTTTACCGATTGTTGTGGTTTTACCAACGCCATTTACCCCGACAACCATGATAACATAAGGAGTATCGCGTTTCGGGAAATCGAAACCCACAAACTCGGCAGTATCATTTTCGGTAAGCAGGGCTGCAATCTCCTCTTTAAGAAGGCCATTCAGCTCGCTGGTTCCCAGGTATTTATCACGTGCAACACGATCTTGTATCCGGGCAATAATTTTCAGGGTGGTTTCCACGCCCACATCCGAAGTAACAAGAATTTCTTCGAGGTCGTCGAGCACATCGTCGTCGACACGCGATTTCCCGGCTATGGCTTTGGTGAGGCGCGAAAAAACACTTGTACGTGTTTTCTCAAGGCCCTGATCGAGTACTTCTTTTTTCTCTTTTGTGAAAAACGAAAATAATCCCATTTGTCTTTTATTTGTTCAGGAGTTCAAATGCCTTAGGGGCTAAAGAGTTTCAGGGTTTCAGTGGGTTAATCCTGGCAGAAACCCGATTTCCCAAAAACTGAAAAAGCTTTTCCCCTAAAGAAAAAGCTTTCCGTATGAAACAGTTTTCGTATTATTTTTTAGCCAGGAAATCTTTTACCTGCTCGTTTGCTACGATGGTTTCTTTAAACACGTAAGCACCGGTTTTAGGTGAACGGGCCATACGGATAACTTTTGCATAGTCCTTACCACTTGTGGTACGCAGGGTTGCAACAACTTTCTTTGCCATAGTATAATGTTATTTAATTTCGCGGTGAACGGTTACTTTCTTTAAAATCTTGTTGAATTTCTTAAGTTCAAGACGCTCGGGCGTGTTTTTCTTGTTCTTAACGCTTACGTAGCGCGATGTACCGGGCATTCCGCTTGTTTTATGCTCTGTGCACTCCAGAATTATCTGTACCCGTGCTTCTTTGCTTTTCTTAGCCATTGGATAAAATCATTTTTATTACAGGGGTGCAAAAGTATAGACATTTTCTGAATTATACAACAATACATATAAATAAATTTTGCAGACTTATACACAAAGCATTGTTTATTAAAATATTCATGGAAATGTATTATATTTGAAATACCATATTCAAAGCTATGTATTCATTTCAATTGAAGGCAGGAGCTATAGAGTTTTTCCTTCTTTTTATTGCCTACGCCCTGGTTCCGGCGCAAAATTACAGGGCAATAAGGACAGATGCAGAATATTTATTCCTCGATTCGGCGCGACTTAATATTATCTCAATCCGGATTGATTCGTCCAGGACAATCGGCAACGATATTTATTATTACAATTTCAAACAAATCCGGCAGCTTGACTACGGTTGTTATACTGTTGCAGGTTCTTCATGGCTTGGTGATGAAGTAACCGAAAAACCCGACGGAACTTTTATATTTACCCGCTATCCTTTCGCACCGCCTGATTCGGCGCACATATTCAGTATTCTCACAAAATCAGCAATCAACCAGCCCTGGCGTTTATATAATTTCCATACCTCGGCCGATTATATTGAAGCAAAGTTAAGTGAAATACGGTGGATGTCCTTTCTTAATCATACTGATTCGGTAAGGGTAATCACATTAATGCGCAAAAATGCAGCCGGACAAATCATTGAGGATTGGCTGAACGGGCAGAAACTGCTAATCAGTAAAAACCATGGATTGATTCGGCTGATTAAATTCGACGATACTTATTATACTGTTTATGGTTTCTATGACTTGGCAGGCAAAACAAATCCCGAAACCGGTATTACCAATCTCAGGACTTTACAGATATATAATTTTGCTCCCGGTGATGAGTTTCATACCAGGTACTATGCCCGCTCCTACTTAACACCGGCACAAACCACCACCATTTCGACTATTAACAGGGTTTTACACAAAACTACTTATCCCACAGGTGATTCCGTTTCGTATACAATTGAACAATGTCAATCCAACTGCATAGCCTTGTATGCGACCACCACCTGTGAACATCGTTTTGACACAATTACCCTTACTTATTCAGCCTCTAAAACGCCTGAACTGGAAACAGAGCCACTCGAAACAGCATCGGGCCTGTCGAACGGAAGCTGGGCAACTTATTCCTATATGGGTCTTATGCCTCTGGATACGCAACTTCCTGTTTTTAACACCCCAATGAAATACCTCAGATCCGGCCAGTACTGGACTGAAAATGCAGGCTGTTATTCACCGATTACCTACGATGGATGCATTGATGCACAATATTTTTTCAAAGGTCTGGGCGGGCCTTACTTTTACTGCAATGATGTGTCGTGGGGACCTTCGAACCTGCTTGTGTATTATAAAAAAGGAAGTTCAACATGGGGAACGCCGCTTACCTGCGATTCGCTTCTACAGGTTGCGGTGAAAAATTACCCGGCCGGACACAAGTTATGTATTTACCCTAACCCGGGTACCAGGCTTGTTACAATTTCTGCTCCTGATACACTTCAATATCCCTGCAGGTTGGAAATATCAGATCTTTCAGGCAGAAAGATAGCTGAATACAGTGTTACTTCCAGTGCCCAATCCATCAATATTGAAAAACTAACACCAGGACTGTATTCCTGCAGGCTTAAAACTCAGGAGGGTGAAATTTTCATAGGGAAAATAATCCGGAGATAGCCTATCTTTGCATACATGATATGGGAATCGTACCGTCGTGGGTTTCATGCTTTCCTGAGGCTCGAAAAATCGCTTTCGCAGCATTCGGTTAGCGCCTACAAGCATGATATTGATAAGCTTACAGCCTATCTTGAAGAAAACAGCATTGCTGTCCAGCCATCCGGCATTACCATCTCCCACCTGCAGGATTTCCTGAAATGGCTGAACCAGACTTCGCTCAATGCCCGTTCGCAGATGCGGATTATTTCGGGGATCAGGGCATTTTACAAATACCTTCTTCTCGAAAACCTAGTAACTGACGATCCTACCCAGTTACTCGACATGCCTCGTACCGGCAGGAAACTGCCCGAATTCCTGACAATAAACGAAATTGAGCGGCTTATAGCGGCAATAGATCTTTCGAAACCCGAAGGCGAGCGCAACAAGGCCATGATCGAAACCCTTTACGGTTGTGGTTTGCGCGTATCGGAACTTGTAAACCTCAAAATCAGCTGTATCTACTTTAATGAAGGTTTTATACGCATTACAGGCAAGGGCGACAAGGAAAGGCTGGTACCTTTCAGCGGGAAAGCAATGAAACAAATACTGCTTTACCAGCATGAAATCCGAAGCCACTTAGCCATTAAGAAAGGGAACGAAGATTTTCTTTTCCTTAACCGCCGCGGGGGCAAATTAAGCCGCGAAATGATTTTTATGATTATTAAAGAGCTCGCACTTGTTGCTGGCATTCACAAAACAATCGGTCCCCATACCCTGCGGCATTCGTTTGCCACCCACCTTGTTGAAGGCGGCGCCGATCTGCGTGCCGTGCAGGAAATGCTCGGACATTCAAGTATAACAACCACCGAAATATACACCCACCTCGACCGTACTTTCCTGAGGGAAAATATACTCGACCACCATCCGCTGTATAAAAAAGGGAAAGACAATTAAAAACATTAATTCAAAATGAAGAATTACAAAAGGGATTTATCTCCTGACTTATTCATTTTTGATTCAATTTTAAGTGTTTTAAATTAAACACTATCCATGCAAGACTATGGACAACAACAAGATAAAGACTTAATAGAACTGTCGGGTTAATTTAGAAAGAACTCCAACTTACAAGTGTAAGTTCCTGGTCGTCGAAATAGAAGTCGATCTGGGCATCTTCGAACGTAACACGGTGTTCGCCCCAGGTTTCATCGTCTTCTTCAATATCATGAAACCCGTTTTCCTTCATCAGGGATAAAATGGCATCACGGGTAATATTGAAAATTTTCGAATTAAAGAGAATTGTCTCAAGGTTATCCGATTCGATTGTACTTAAAGCGGGTTCGCCGTTCTCAGCATCAAAGAAAAAGTTCAGTCCGGCGTCAGGATAATTCCAGACGATGCTCTCGATATGGTTATCCATGGCATTTTCGAGTTCTTCCACTTCGTCCGGTTCGCCGATCTCGGCTCTTACCAGTTCGGGGGTACATCCGAAAACTATATTTCCCATTCCTTTTTTTAGTACAATCTGAAGATTCATTGCTGTAGTTTTTTAATGAAAATAAATCTTTTGAAGTGATGAAATTACTTTAACGGCGAATCAGGTTCTTTTGCAAATGTATTGTAAATCAGCTTATCAAGATACTTCGGGATGAATTTTCCCAGGAAAACCGTTAATTTCCCCTGGAGAAATGTTAGTATAAGCTGGCGTTGGCGTTTCTCAACTGCCTTACAAATATGCACTGCAACGGCTTCGGCCGACATCATATGGTTTTCGTCGCGAGGGGTTGCTCCCTGTGGCATACCATCGGCAAGTAAAGCCGCTTTGCGTATATTGGAGGCAGTAAAACCAGGAGCAACAACCAATACATGCAGTCCGGTTTTTCGGTTTTCGACCCTGACAGTATCGAGGAAACCCCGCACTGCGAATTTCGAAGCAGCATATCCGCTGCGGCCCGGCATGCCGATATATCCGCCGATTGAAATAACACCAACCAATGTACCACCCGTTTTAAGCAGGTGAGGCATAGCATACTTTGTACAATACACCGTTCCCCAGTAATTGGTATCCATCAACCGCCGCATAACGTCAAGTTGAAGGTCAATAAACAGGGCCCTCATACTAATACCGGCATTGTTGATCAAAACATCAATCTGCCCGAATTTTTTCAATGTTTTTTCAACCAGCTCCCTGCAATCGTTTTCCTTAGTTACATCAGTTTGCACCGCAAAAGCGGTTACTCCATGTTCACCCAGATCCCTTACAATTTCCTGAAGAGCAACCAGGTTTCGGGCAGCCATGACTACTTTTGCTCCCTTGTTTCCAAACTCGTAAGCAATTGCTTTCCCGATTCCTGAAGATGCCCCGGTAACTATTACTACTTTGTCTTTCATCTGGTTAAACATTATACAATAATACAGTAATTTTGACAAACTGCAAACTATTAATAAATTTACTTCAATAATTAGTACTTTTGAGAAGACAAATTTCGCACTTAAATGGTAACGGACAGGCAACTTTTTTTAAACAATCTTGCACAAACCAGCGATTCACCTCTGGCTCTTGAAATCACAAAAGCCGAAGGCATCTACCTGTTCGATTCGTCCGGCAAACGTTATATCGACCTGATTTCAGGAATTTCGGTCAGCAACATAGGGCACAGGCATCCGGCGGTGATTAAGGCAATCAAAGACCAGGCTGATAAATACCTTCACCTGATGGTTTACGGCGAATATATCCAGGCGCCACAGGTCAGGCTGGCTGCAGAACTGGCCGCTTTACTGCCCGAAAGCCTCAACAACTGTTACTTTGTAAATTCAGGCAGCGAAGCAGTGGAAGGAGCTTTGAAACTGGCCAAACGGTATACCGGCAGAAAGAAAATTGTGTATTTCAACCATGCTTACCACGGCAGTACCCATGGCAGCCTAAGCGTAATGGGAAACGACAGTTACCAGCTTGCTTTCGGCCCGCTTTTGCCCGGTGTGAATCGTATTGAGTTCAATTCGCTTGATTCGCTTAATGTTATTAGTTCCGAAACCGCATGTGTAATTGTGGAACCTGTTCAGGGAGAGGCAGGAATTATTGCCGGCACCCAGGAATTTATAAGAGCGTTACGAAAGAGATGTAACGAAACCGGTACACTTCTGGTCTTTGATGAAATACAGACAGGATTAGGACGTACAGGAACTATGTTTGCGTTCGAAAAATACAAAGTGGTTCCCGATATACTGCTTCTCGCCAAAGGCTTAGGTGGCGGCATGCCGATAGGAGCCTTTATTTCGTCGCGCGAAATCATGCATTCACTCGCCTTTAACCCTGTTTTAGGTCATATTACAACTTTCGGTGGTCATCCCGTGAGTTGTGCTGCTGCCCTGGCTACAATCGGGGTAATCATCGAAGAAAAACTGGCAGATAGTGTTGACACCAAAAGCAGGCTGTTTGTTGAACTTTTAGAGCAAAACCCATCAATAAGGCAGATACGTTCGGCCGGTTTACTTATTGCCCTTCAGCTCGACAATTACGATCATGTTAAAAAAGTGATTGACAATTGTATCGAAAATGGTGTAATTACCGACTGGTTTCTTTTCAATGATTCTTCCATCAGGATTGCACCGCCTTTAACAATTACTGAAGAGCAGATAAGGGTTGCATGCAGTGTAATTCTCAACGCTCTTCGAACAAATTAGCTGCTTTTCCTGTTGTAAACTAAATTTATACGTTATGATGCGTCCACTTATACTCCTAAGCCTGTTTTTTTGTGCATTCCGTATTTCAGCTCAGGAAGTTATAATGCCTGCTGAATTTGAAAAAAACGAAGGGATTCTCCTGAAATGGAATTATAATGCTTCTGTTGATTCAACTGTAGCGAGGATTGCTTCGATTATTTCACCTGGCGATAAAGTATGGATGCTTTACGATCCGGCCAATTCGTTTACTCTCACTGCTATACAGGCCCAGCTTTCAGCCCGGGGAGCCAACCTGGCGAACATAACCTTTATGGAAGGTGTGGCCGAAAATCCGTGGTTGCGCGATTATGGCCCGCTTGCAGGCTACTCTGTTGATACAGCAAGTGAAACCCGGCGACTGGTTGATGCCCAATATAATGCGGGGCTATCGCCCTTAGCCGATTTCCTTCCTTTCCAGCTTGCAATGGGCTTTAATTACGATTATGATGTTATGCCGCTGAATTTCGAAGGAGGAAACCTGCTTCTCGACGGTATTGGACGCGGGTTTGTAAGTGACAGGGTTTTGACTCAGAATCCGGATAAGAACAAATACCAGGTCATACAAACCATATACACCAAGCTTAGCCTGAACGAAACTATAATACTGCCATCGGTTCCTGAATGCGGCGGTGGCGAATGGAGCGAACTCAGCAGGCTAGTTAAAATTATAGATTCCGAAACGGTTCTGGTTTCCCAGTTTCCATCAAGTGTTCCGTATTACAACAAGATAGAGTTGCTTGCGGATTCCTTATCGAAGACATTTAATGATGTAGGCAGGTATTTCAAGGTTTACCGGCTTCCTGTTGCTGCCAACGACGATGGCAATTATGCATCATCAAACAACGGGGTGATCCGTTCCTATACCTCTGCTCTAGTTATAAACAACAAAATACTGATTCCATTTTATAATAAGCCAACTGATGCTGTAGCTCTCAATGTTTACAAACAGGTATTTCCAGGCTATCAGCTGTACCAGGTTCCGGCACAGGTGTTGGCTAATATGCATGGTTCCCTTTATCGGCTGGCAGTAAATATTCCCCAGACAAAGCTTTTCAGGATCAGGCATTCGAAAATGATCGGCATGAAGCCATTCGAAAATGAGGTCTGGATAAATACATTTGTTCAGTGTATCGGCAGTGTCGACAGTATTCAGCTTTATTACCGCATACATCCTTCACCGGTTTACCTGCCGGTTATAACGTTCGGATGTTGCGGAGGATATAGTGCTGCAATAAACGGATTTTCAATAGGAGATACGGTTTCCTACTATATAAAGGGATACCAGGGTAATTTTAGCAATACACTTCCGATTGCAGCTCCCGAAACAGTTTATACATTCTGGTTCGATCCGTTCACAGGCATCAAAACCTCAGCGAAAGAAGAAGTTTCAGTATTCCCGAATCCAAACCGTGGCATTGTTTTTATAAAAGGAATCAAGCAATTTTCTGCTGATGCAACTTACCAGTTAACGAGCCTGGGAGGCATCCGGGTTGCTGAAGGAAAGATAAGCAGAGATGCAGTGATTCATTTACCCGACTATCTCAATAATGGCTTTTACATTATAAAATTGGTTAACTCTGGCAAAACAAACGTAAGTAAGTTATATTTGCATCGTTAAACCCTGCACATGCCTGTTGAGCTTTCGCGACGAAACCTTGAATTCCCTGAACCTGACGAAGCGGATGAATCTGGTTTACTGGCCGTCGGAGGCGATTTAAGTATAGAGCGCTTAAAACAGGCCTATTCAAAAGGAATATTCCCCTGGTACGAAGACGGAATGCCGATTCTCTGGTGGTCACCCGATCCCAGGATGGTTCTTTTCCCGCGTAAGATGATCATCTCGCACAGCCTGAAACATAGCATTAAAAAACAACAATTTACGGTAACCATCGATACTGCCTTTGCGCAGGTAATAAAGCATTGCGCAAAAACTCCGCGTAAAGGAGAAGACGGCACATGGATTACACGCGACATGAGAAATGCCTATACTCGGTTACACGAAGCGGGTTTTGCACATTCAGCCGAAGCCTGGATCGACGGGGAACTTGTAGGAGGCCTGTATGGTGTTTCGCTGGGAAAAGCATTTTTCGGTGAGTCGATGTTCCACCTGGTAACCAACGCCTCTAAGATTGCTTTATACTATTTAGTTGAAAAACTTAATTCCTGGAATTTCGAGATTATTGATGCACAGGTTTATACAAACCACCTCGAAAGCCTTGGCGGAGAAATGATTCCCCGCAGCCAGTATATGCATATCCTCGAAAAGGCACTGCTTATTGAGGATATTGCAGGAAACTGGAAGGAAAGGATTTAGGGGCTAGGGATGTGGGATGTGGGATGTTAGATGTTGAAGGTAGAAGGAATACTTGATATTGAACTAGTAAAATCACGATAAAAACCAGTTACCAGTTACCAGAAAACAGCAACCCGTAGCAAGTGACCAGAAACTTTAGATTTAAATTAGCATACAAGAAAATGTCGACTGAAAACAAGGAAAAATTTATGCTGGCGGCCATCAGAAAGGCCGACGAAAATATTATAACAGGTAAAGGAGGTCCATTCGGGGCAGTAGTAGTAAAAGACGGGGAAATTGTTGCAGCCTTCGGCAACTGTGTCACATCAACCAACGACCCAACGGCCCATGCCGAGATAGTTGCTATACGTGAAGCATGTAAAGTACTCGAAACATTCGACCTGACCGGATGCGAGATATATGCAAGCTGCGAACCCTGTCCTATGTGCCTTGGAGCAATTATGTGGGCAAGAATCGACAAACTGTATTTTGCCGCCGACCGGCTCGATGCTTCACGGGCCGGTTTCGATGACGAACTTTTTTACTCCGAAATCGCCCTACCCTATCACCAGCGCTCAATAAAACCCATACAACTGCTTCAAAAAGAAGCTAATATCGTATTTAACAAGTGGAACAACACTCCGGATAAAATGGTTTATTGATAAATAGTAAAAGCAAACGATTCACCAAATCGGGTCGGCAGACCAAAATACTATATTCCCGGTTTCGCATTATGTAACGACCGTTAAACCTTTATCCGTTTTAGCGGTCTTACTGTTTCATGTGGGTTAGCAATATTAATAAAGATAGGCGTTTTAGTACTTCAGCCGTTGGTTATAAGGTAAATAGATCATTAATTTTTTCTGAAGATTTATACCTTTGACCCTAATCTTGTTAATAAATAGTTAACACTGTAAACTATTTATATTTTAAACTACTTTTGCAAAAAAATCCATGACCCCTACCCTTTTGTCGAAAGTCGAGCCTCCGTTAGGAAGGATGTTTTCTTTTCTAGGAAAGGGATATCTCCAGTTGTTACGCACCAAGCTTAATCACCTCGATATTGACCGGAATTATTATGCCCTGGTTCTGATTGAGAGTTTCGAAGGCGAAGTAACACAGCAGGAACTGGCTTTATTACTTGATTCCGATAAAGTAAGCATTGTACGGGTTATTGATTACCTTTCGGAAAAAGGATACGTTACACGGACACGAAACACTGACGACAGGCGCAAATACAGCCTGATTCTCACTGAAAAAGCAAAAAAAGCTTTACCTGAAATACGTAAATGTTTCGCCGAAATAAATGAAATAGCACTAAAAGGACTTCGGAATTCTCAAATTTCGGAACTAACTGATGTCATTAAAATAATTAAGAATAACATAACCGAAAATATTCAAACCCTATGAAATTTTGTCAAATACTGGCATTGCCGGTGCTGCTCTCGGCAATGATATCGTGTAACAGCTCAGCAAAAGAAAAACCGGGAACTAAAGAAAAGCCACCTGTAGCCGTTGATGTTATTATAGCTGCAAAAACTGAATTCACTTCCGATATCGAGGTTAACGGAACGGTTCTATCAGAAGAAATGGTTGAACTTCACCCTGAAGTTGGCGGCCGGCTTACATATCTGAACATTCCCGATGGAGCTCTTGTTGCTGCCGGAACTGTGCTTGCCCGCATCAATGATGCTGATTTGCAGGCGCAACTGAAGCAACAGCAGGTCCAGCTTGAGCTTGCCCAAAAAACAGAACAAAGGTTAAATAAATTACTGACTGTAAACGGTGTTGACCAGGCAACCTATGATGCCGCCCTCAGCCAGGTGAACCTGATCAACGCAAATATTAATATTTTGAGGGCTCAAATTGATAAAACCGTTATAAAGGCACCTTTCTCCGGGCACCTCGGCCTCAGGCTCGTTAGCGAGGGAGCATATGTTTCTACTTCGACAGCTATTGGTACATTACAGCAAACCGATAAAATCAAAATCGACTTTTCGGTTCCTGAATCGTATGAAAATCTTGTTAAAATAGGGAAAACCGTTTCGATCCAGTCCAACTCTTCAACTGAAGAAATCACAGCTACAATTAGTGCAATTGAGCCACAGATAAATACTGCCACGCGAAATCTGAAGGTCAGGGCCAGGCTAAGCCACGGTAACCTGAACCCGGGTGCTTTTGTAAAAGTACTGCTCAACGAAAAACTGACCGGGATAGTGGTACCAACCAATTCCATCATTCCCGATGCACTTTCGAACCAGGTGGTTCTGGTAAAAAATGGGAAGGCCAAATTTCAGAATGTTGAAACCGGCATACGGAACAGCGATGTAGTTGAAATTACTGATGGACTCAGGATAGGCGATACTGTTGTGGTAAGCGGTGTTCTTTATGTACGTCAGAATGGTACTGTAAAAATAAAGAAAGTAAGGAATGGTTAATTAACCTTTTTACTAATGCTTCAAGGGTCCGAAAC
Source organism: uncultured Bacteroidales bacterium (assembly GCA_903887815.1). Lineage (GTDB taxonomy): Bacteria > Bacteroidota > Bacteroidia > Bacteroidales > UBA4417 > UBA4417. The sequence goes on from CAISRK010000549.1 coordinate 13,063, forward strand.
CTGCGAAGCATTATTCTAACAAGAATAATCTTACAAATCCCGATTAACATTTCAACATGAACATATCTGAACTATCAATTAAAAGGCCAATCCTGGCAACCGTGATGAACCTGTTCCTCATCCTGTTTGGTGTGATTGGCTTTACCTACCTTGGAGTCAGGGAATATCCGGCAATCGACCCTCCAATGATTACTGTAAGTACGTCATATACAGGAGCCAATGCCGATATCATCGAAAACCAGATTACAGAACCTCTCGAAAAATCCATAAACGGGATCCCGGGTATCAGGACAATGACCTCAACAAGTTCAGTTGGGCGAAGTAATATCAACGTTGAGTTTAATGTTAACTCCAACCTCGAAGCTGCTGCGAATGATGTTCGGGATAAAGTGAGCCAGGCAGTACGTAATTTACCGCAGGACATCGATGCACCGCCCGTTGTAACTAAATCAGATGCCAACAGTGATTTTATCATTATGATGGCTGTTCAAAGTCCTACCAAGGGGCTTCTTGAGTTGAGCGATTATGCTGAAAATGTCCTCCAGAATAAATTCCAGACTATCCCCGAAGTGAGTGCGGTTAATATTATAGGGCAAAAACGTCCTTCAATGCGCATCTGGGTTGATCCTGATAAGTTGAACGCCTATAACATTACGTTCAATGAAATGGAAAATGTCCTGAATAAAGAAAATGTCGAAATCCCTTCCGGGAAAATTTATGGGAATAAAACCGAACTTACTATCAGGGCTTTAGGCAATCTTACCACCGAAGAACAATTCAGGAACCTGATAATCAGGGGCGACGAAAATGGCATTATCCGTTTAGGTGATATTGCAACGGTTGAACTTGGCCCTGATCAATACGAACGAAGCTGGAAGGTTAACGGTGTAAGCGCTGTTGGTATAGCTATTACGCCTCAGCCCGGGGCTAATTATGTTAATATTTCTGATGAATTTAACAAAAGGCTCCAGGAAATTACCAAGTCGCAAAAAAGTGATATCAAGTTCACTATCCTGATTGATAATACGGTAAATATCCGTAAATCGCTGAATGAAG
>CAISRK010000550.1 GCA_903887815.1 uncultured Bacteroidales bacterium
CCCTTCGTATCGGTAAGTTTGAAGAAAAATACGAATGCCGGTTCTTCGTTTTTGCTCCAGGAAAAATGATTGTTCCCGACCGGGAACCGTTTTTTACAAACAAGCTTTCCAAGGCTGTCGTAAATGTTGAGCAGGGTTTTCTGGTTTGTTTCAAACTCAACACTAACCTGTTTTTTGGCTGGATTAGGGAATATTCTCATAAGGCTTCCCTGCACGGAATTACTCTTTTTGTTTCCAAGGAAAAGATGATCCCATACGGCGAGTGTATATTCGCCTTTCCGGAGTGTATCCACGGTAATGGTTCCGGTCATCCATGGTCCGGATCGGGTAAACCCTGTTACTTTCCATGGGAGTGTGGCATCAGGCCGGAAAAGCATAACCAGCGAATCTTTTGAATTGATTATCAGGGTATTATCAAGGCCGTTCGTACGGTTGTAGACAAACTTTCCCCTGGCCTGGAACCCGGATGGGAAAATCCCTTCCACTGTCCAGTAGCGCGAATCGGAAAGCCTCAGACCCGGTTTGGGTATTGCGAGGCTGTCGGGGGCAACCCAGTTATGTGTAACCCGCAAAAAGGCTGAATCGGGAACCTGGTCAATAAGTGCAGTAAAGTATGTTTGCTGGTATTCCATTTCACCGATGGTTTTTACTGTTTTGGCAACATCGGTGGTTGCATCCGAAATCTTTTCTTCCAGGTCAGCCATAACTTCTGCCGGCCTGAAGGGCAAATGGAATGTTTTTTGGCCGGCAGCTCCTGAAAATACTATAGTATCGGTAATCTTTTGCCAATTGTCATCCATAAAGGTAATTTCGAGGTGATTAGCATTGGCGTATTGTGTGGCTCCTTTCAGTTTCTGGCGCACAAAAACGTTTACATTGTAACCATAGCCGCCAGGAATAGTAACAACCGAATCGATTGAGAAATGCGGGAATCCGGGTGCAAAAACCCAGGCATCGAAAAACGGCCCGAGATCAATGCCGCTGTATGCCGAAAGGAAATCCCTTAAATCGTAACTCGAAGCAAAATTGTAAGCATGCTGCTGCAGGTAGGCTTTTACCCCACCGAAAAACAGGCTGTCGCCCATATAGCCTCTTAGGGTATGAGTTACCTGTCCGCCCTTTTCATACACGGTTTTGCCGTACGTTATTGATTGGGGAATTCCCGAAACCGGGTAATATCCACCGTCCTCGATATAGGTTGAAAGCAAAACGTCTTTCAGTTTTGAGCGTATATTATCCATATAGGCCTGTATGCCGTAAATCCCTTCGCGGTAAAGCGATTCGCACCACACGGCCCAGCCTTCGTTGAGCCACATATCCTCAGCTGAACTGCAGGTAACCATATCGCCGAACCACATATGCGACAATTCGTGAGCATACCACCATTCGCTGCTGGTAGTGCCGTTCCAGCCCGAGAAAGGATAACTGATATTCCCCGCATGCTCCATGGCCCCCAATCCTCCCGGTGTTCCGCTGTACCCTACCCGCTCGAAAGGATATGGCCCGAAACGATTCTCGAAAAACCCCAGGATGCTTTTCAGGTTCGAAAAAGTGCCTGCAATTTTAGTTACATCGGCAGGCCGGCAAAAATAAATTATCGGCACCTGGGCCTGTATCCCGTTGTAGGAATCGGTTACCAGATTGTAGATACCCGTAGTTGCCGAAATAAGATAGGTAGGAAGGGTGTGAATGGTTTTCCAGTGCCAGGTGGAGGTATTGTTACCGTGATCGGTAATTTCGATCAATGTTCCTCCACTGGCCGCTTTTTTATCGTTTGGCACGGTGAGATATACATCATACAAAGCCCTGTCGCGGAAGTCGTCAATGCATGGAAACCAGGCTTTGCCAAGGGTATGCGGAATGGCGTCAAATCCAACACCCAGGTTCAGTGCATAATCGCCCGAAAAATGAAACCCGCCCCAGCCGCTTGGATCAACAAAGGTCTGCCCGTGATAATAAATCGTTACAGCGGCAGTATCGGCAATATTCAGCCTAAGCGGCAAAAGGGAAATCGTGACATTATTCCCGGTATGACTGAATGCACTGGTTTTTGTTCCGTTTATAAAAACAGAGTCGACCGTTAGTTTAGCTAGTTCAAGTTTGACTGATGAAAGCGAATTGATTTTTGATACCAGAATAGCCTCGCTGTAACCTTTAATTGTTTTATTCGTCAGATTGATATCTGTTAAGTGAATACTATAGTGAACCGCATCGAGTGTGTCGCTGTAAACAGCCGCCGGCTGGTTTTCGTAGAGCGAAAACCGGGCAAAAGCGGTTGGTTTGGCAATTAAGAAAAAAAAGAATGTTAAAAAAGCAAATAAATATGTTTTTATCATTTGTTTGTAGACTAGTTACAATAACTTTGTAAAATTAATCCAATAATACTTATACCCTTTACGTTTAGGATTTTTAACCGGATTTCCATGAGAAAATTATTTTTATCGATTACCTGCCTTGTGCTGATTTCCGGCATAAGAGCCCAGGAAGTGTGGACACTTGAAAAATGTGTCGAGTACGCACTAACCAATAACATACAGGTAAAACAGCAACTGCTTATCGTAAAAAATGAGCAGGCAATGCTGCAGCAGGATAAACTCAGCATGCTTCCCTCTTTGAACGGCGGAGCAAGCCATGGGTACAACTTTGGCCAGACAGTTGACCGCTATACCAACCAATTTGCTACCGACAGGGTGCAGACGGATAACTTTTACCTTGGATCAACAGTAACGCTTTTCGAAGGGTTCCAGAAAGTCAACCAGGTAAAACAACGTAAAATCGACCTTCAGGCAACCCAATTCGATACCGATAAATTTATGGACGATATCTCGCTGGGTATAGCTACCGGGTATCTGCAGATACTTTTTTACAGCGAATTGCTCAAAACAGCTGAAAACCAGTTGAACGCCACCGAGCAGCAATCGGACAGGTTAAAAAAACTTGTTGATGCAGGAGCCATTGCCCAGGGCGACTATTTCACGCTCGAAGCCCAGAAAGCTGCCGAGAATTCACAGGTCGTCAGTGCTCAGAATAACCTCGACATTGCCCATCTTACCCTGGTTCAGATGCTCGATTTGCCTACAACCGAAGGATTTGAAATCGAATATCCCGATCTCGAACTTGGAGTACAGCCCACTCTTGCCATTACAGCCGAACAGATTTACGCGTTTGCACTTGAAACACAACCCGTCATTAAAAGTGCCGAATCGAAAGTGAAAAGCTCTGAAATTGGATTAACCATGGCCCAGGGCATGCAATCCCCGTCGCTTTCGTTGCAGGGATCGTTAGGTACTGGGTTTTCAGGAAATAACAAACTTCTCGACTCAACGACATTTTCGTATAAGGTAAAACCTTTTGCCGACCAGGTCCATGACAATTTCAATCGTTCAGTTGCACTCAACCTCAATGTCCCGATTTTCAACGGCTGGTCGACACGAACCAATATTAGCCGTGCTAAGATCAATGTCGAAAATCAAAAATACAACCTCGAACTGAGCAAACTGCAGTTACGCAAAACCATTCAGCAGGCTTACGCCGATGCTAAAGCCGCACTGAACAATTACGAATCGTCGCTTACCGGGGTTGCCGCTGCACACGAATCGTTCCGTTATGCTGAGCAGAAATTCACCGTGGGCGCAATGAACTCAGTGGATTACAATAATTCGAAAAAAGACTTCGAAAAAGCCGAATCGGACCTGCTTCGTGCCAAGTATGAATTTATTTTCAAAAGCACTGTTCTGGATTTCTATATGGGAAAGCCATTAAGCCTGAAGCGGAAATAGTAATATCACAATTCCTAGTTGACAAACAAACAGCAAACCAAAGCATAAATTAAACCAAGTAACGATGTTTACCAAGAAAAAAATTATCTGGATAGTGATCAGCATATTCGTTATAGTTCTTATTGTTGGCGTTGTAGCCAAGAAAAAAGGACTTATCGGTAAAGCTGAAGAAACAAAAATTGCTACCGAAAAGGTCACAAAAAGGACAATAGTGGAGGTAGTATCGGCAAACGGGAAAATTGCACCCGAAATCGAAGTAAAACTGTCACCTGATGTGTCGGGCGAAGTTATTGAACTATTGGTAAAAGAAGGCGAACTGGTAAAAGCCGGTCAGTTGCTGGCAAAAATAAACCCCGAAATTTACCTTTCGAATTACGACCGTACCATTGCTGCACTCAACACCTCGCAGGCAAACCTGGCTAATTCAAAGGCCCGCCTGGCCCAGGTCAAATCACAGTTTATCAATGCAAACAGCACATTCGACCGTAACGAAAAACTGCATGCACAAAAAACTATATCCGACGCCGAATACGAAACCTCAAAAGCTAACTTCGAGGTTGCCAAGGCTGAGGTAGAAGCCGCAGAAGAAAGCGTGAAAGCTGCAGCGTTTAACGTTAAGAGTGCTGAGGCCGGAGTTAAGGAATCGAAGGAAAACCTCTCGAAAACTTCCATTTATGCACCTTCCGGAGGTACTATTTCGAAACTGAATATCGAAAAAGGCGAACGCGTTGCCGGAGCTTCACAATTCGGGTCAGGTACCGAAATCCTGCGTATTGCCAACCTCCAGACCATGGAGGTTAGTGTAAGCGTGAACGAAAACGACATTGTTCGCGTAACCCTCAACGATACAGCATTTGTTGAAGTTGATGCCTACCAGAACCGCAAGTTTAAAGGCGTAGTAACCGAAATCAGTACTTCGGCTAATACGGTTGGCGTAAGCGCCGACCAGGTAACCAATTTTGATGTAAAAATCCGCATTCTGCCCGATTCATACAAGGATCTGGTTCCGGCCGATAAACCTAACGAATCACCGTTCCGCCCGGGAATGTCGGCAACGGTCGATATCCGGACCGAAAGCCTCGAAAATGTACTAACCCTGCCTATACAAGCCGTTACAACAAGGGCTGATACTTCGAAAACGAATGCTCCTAAAGTAACTGAAACAACCGAAGGAACCGACGATAACTCAGGCACCGTTAAGAAGAAATTGGAGATTGCCCAGGAATATGTTTTCGTTTACGATAATGGCATTGCAAAAATGGTGAAAGTGAAAACCGGAATCCAGGACAATACTTACATCTACATTATCGAAGGACTTAAAGATGGGCAGGAAGTAATCACCGCCCCATACCGGGCCGTTTCCAAAAAACTGAAAAACGGCGATAAGGTAAAGAAAGTCGACACTAAAGATTTGTATTCGGAAGATACAAAGTAAAAATCTATAAAGGATTGAGGTCCGGGTTCCGGGTGGCTTGTTCTGCTTTGCCAAAGCGAACCAGGGGCACCCGGAACTTTTTTATTGTAATTTTACCGGCTAATACTTTTCTGAATATGGCTCTGATCCTGGGTATAGAAACGGCAACAACCATCTGTTCGGTTGCATTGGTAAAAGATGGAAAACTGCTGGCTATGCGTGAATCGGAAGGCACAAAGGAACACTCGGCTGCTCTCACCGGTTACATTGCCGATGTTTTTCACGATGCAGGTTTGCTTTATCGGCAACTGGACGCAATCGCGGTAAGCATGGGACCCGGATCGTACACAGGACTTCGTATAGGTGTATCCACAGCCAAAGGCTTATGCTATGCTCTCGATAAAAAGCTAATTGCTGTCAGTACACTTAAATCGCTTGCCTGGCAGGCTGTGAATAAATGTAATAGTCAAGGAAGGCCAACTGACAATGCGCTGTTTGTTCCTATGCTCGATGCAAGGCGAATGGAAGTTTACACGGCTGTTTATGACAATAAGCTGAACGTGATTGAGGCTGTAAATGCACTGGCTGTGACCGAAAACTCATTTGAAATATTTGCAGGAAAGGAAATAATTTATTTCGGCGATGGAGCTTCGAAATGTAAAACGCTTTTTGAAACCGAATGCAACTTTACCTTCCTCGACGATATAACCCTTTCGGCCGAGGCCCTCTGCATGCTGGCAATAGGTGATTTTGAAAACGGCAATTTTGCCGATGTGGCCTACTGCGAGCCTTTTTACCTCAAGGAATTCGTAGCCGGCAAACCACGGGTCAAAGGTTTGTATGAATAGCCTGCCGGGCTAGCGTAATCAAATCTCCAGTATTTCAACTTTTTTAGGGTTCGATGGTTTCTTATATCGAAATATATTTATATTTGTTTCTGATTCATTTATAATGTACCAATCACTATAATTTACGAGCAGATCAATGGAATACAAAATACTTCAACACGAGCGCCGGGGCAGTACCCTAATGGTTACTATCAACCGCCCTGAAAGCCTGAATGCCCTGAATACAGCATTTTTTGATGAAATGGATCATTTTATTGCTAACGATGCCATGGATCCAGGAATAACCGCAGTAATTATAACCGGAGCCGGTAAGGCATTTGTTGCAGGTGCCGATATTGCCGAAATGGTAAACAAAACACAGGAGGAAGCCGAAGCATTCTCACTGCGAGGACAAAATACTTTCAGAGGTTTTTCAACGATACCTGTTCCTGTTATTGCAGCTATCAATGGTTTTGCCCTGGGAGGAGGTCTTGAACTCGCCCTTGCCTGCGATTTCAGGGTTGCCTCAGCCTCGGCCCGTTTCGGCCAACCCGAAGTAAGTCTTGGACTTATACCCGGGTATGCTGGCACACAGCGCCTTCCCAGGCTTATAGGAATGGGCGATGCATTATTCATGCTCACAACCGGCGAAATGCTTTCAGCTGCCGATGCATTGCGCATAGGCCTTGTACAAAAAGTTACCGAACCCGAACAGCTTATTGAAGAAGTACTTCGTATTGCCGGGGTAATTGCATTAAAGGGTCCCGATGCCGTTAAGCTGGTTAAATTCGTTGCACGCCAGGGATACCAGGTTTCCCTGGCCCAGGGTAGCCAGCTCGAAGCCCAGTCGTTTGGCCAGCTATTTGGCAAACAGGGAACCGAAGGAATGAAAGCCTTCCTCGAAAAACGGAAACCTCAATGGTAAGAAACTACTTTTAAATGAAAAATAGTTAAGCGAATTATTTTCTCCAACCTCACCCCCTGATCCCAAACACCTAACCCCTTAATCAAGCCATGGAATACATTCCCCGAATCCAAAAAGTATCCGTCCTGGGTGCAGCCGGCAAAATGGGCAGCGGAATACTGCTTCTCACTGCCATCGAAATGGCCGACCAGATGCTGAAACCCGAAAACAAAGGGCTGACATTTGTTTTGAATGCTATCGATACATCGGATGAAGGCCTGAGCGGACTGGTGAAATATGTCCGCGCCCAGGTGCTCAAAGCAGCTGAGAAAAAAGTAGTTGCTCTTCGCCGTGTTTATGCCGATAAACCTGCGCTGATCGAAAACAGCGATATAATTGATGCCTACGTTACTGATGTTATGAGTGTAATACGCACTACAACGCGTATAGAAGCTGCATATGACTCCCCATTGGTATTCGAGGCCGTGAGCGAAAACCAGGCCCTTAAGGAAAAACTCTTCCGCATGATTAATGAGAACAACAGTCTAAAACCCTGGTTCTTTACAAATACTTCGTCAGTACCCATCGGCGGGCTTAATCACAATGCAAACCTCGAAGGCAGGATTCTGGGATTCCACTTTTACAATCCGCCTGCTGTTCAGAAACTGGTTGAACTTATTACTATTGCCGAAAACCCGGCCGATATGGTTGAGTTTGCCAATAAATATGCCTCAAACCTGCGGAAAACGGTTGTTCCGTCGAACGACATTGCCGGGTTTATTGGCAACGGCCATTTTATGCGCGATGCCCTGTTTGGAATAAGCGAAGCGGAGCGACTTTCGGATCAGATGCCTCTTTACGAAGCTATTTATTGTATCGACCGTATAACACGCGATTTCCTTTCGCGCCCCATGGGCATTTTCCAGCTGATCGATTATGTAGGCCTCGATGTGGTCCAGTTTATCCTTCGTGTAATGCAGCCTCACATGGCAGCCGAAAAGCTTCACAGCAGCCTTCTCGACGAGCTGGTACTAGCCGGAATAAAAGGTGGCCAGTTCAGCGACGGAAGCCAGAAGGACGGTTTCCTTAAATACCAGAAAGGAAAACCAGTGGCAGTTATCGACAAAGTAACAGGAGCCTATATTGATATTGATACATTCCGCGAAACAACTGATAAATGGCTTGGTGAAGTTCCCGCCGAAATACTGCCGTGGAAATCATTGGTTAAAGTTGCCGACAAAAACAATGTATTAATTCCTGCTTTTAAAGCCCTGCGCCTCTCTCCTGTTAACGGGGCGGGCCTTGCAGTTGCCTATGCTCTCAACTCGCGTAAAACCGCACGGAAGCTTGTCAGCGACGGTGTGGCTCATAATGAGAATGACGTGAATACGGTTCTGCTGACAGGTTTCTTCCATGCTTACGGACCCATTAATGATTATGTATAACCGGTAAAATACTTTTTTGGAAATGAAAACATTATCGCGAAAAATATATATGGCTGCCGTGTACAATTCCATTTCGATGGGTACCGGCCGTAAGGAATTTAACCCGCGTGCCGAACGTCCCGGCCTGGAACATTACATCAAGGAAGCAGGAAAGGGGGTTATAAATCAGGTAGGAGGGGCGCAGAATATCGACGAAAGCGTTGTCGGGAATTTCATGTCGGCCCGATTCAACAAGCAGGCACACCTGGGCGCTTTTGTTCCAATGATCGATAAAGGTTTGAAATTTAAACCATCCATCAGTGTTGAAGGAGCATGTGCGTCAGGAGGACTGGCGCTAATGACAGGCATCAAATCGGTTCTTTCCGGATCAGCCGACACTGTGCTTTGCATTGGTGTGGAGGTTCAGAATACGGTTAAAGCGATTTATGGTGCCGATATTCTTGCCGGTGCAGGATGGTTCGGCAAACGAAAAGCCGGTCATGCTTACTTTTTCCCAGGCCAGTTCAGCGACAGGGCAGGAGCCTATTTTGCCGAATTCGACCGCGAAAAGGCGCGCAAAGGATTTGCCCGCTGGTTCCGTAATGCCATCGAAAATGCCCGTTTGTGCCCAACTGCCCAGGAACATCATAATTCCGTAGCCGACCTCGAAGCACTGGCTTTAACGGAACCCAATCCAAAATCGTTTACCGATCACCTGAACGTGTTTGATTGTTCGAAAGTCAGTGATGGCGCATCGGGTATTGCCGTTATGAGCGAAGAAGGACTTAACCGTGCCGGAATTTCGAAAAGCGATGCTGTCGAAATAGTAGGGTGGGGGCATGCTGTCGACGATATTACCGAAGATCCTCCTCAACTCACGGTACTTACCACAATACGCGAAGCGGGCCGCCAGGCGCTTGAATCGGCAGGCATTACCATCGGACAACTTGCTACCGTTGAACTTCACGACTGTTTCACAATCGCCGGAATACTTGGTGTTGAAGCCCTGGGTTTTGCACCACATGGGAAAGGCGCCGAATTTGTAGCTGCAGGGAATACTGCACGCGACGGGAAAATCCCTATAAATACAACCGGCGGGCTTATCGGCTGGGGTCACCCTACCGGCGGAACCGGTGTGCATATGGCTGTTACTATCTGGGAACAACTCACAGGTAAAGCTGGTTTGAACCAGATCACTATCGATCCTTCACGTCCGTACGGACTAAGCGTAAATATGGGAGGCGATGATAAAACGGTGGTGGCAATAGTGTATAAGAAAACAGTTTAACCAATACCATCTATACGACAAAAGCCTCCCGAAAAGGAGGCTTTTTTGCTTTTGTACCTGAGGTTTCGAGCGGACCCCAATTTTTATAGGTTTTTCAATGGTTTTAGCGGCTATTGTATAAAAATTGGTTAACCAATTTGATTTTTTTAGAACACTTAATTTCATAATGGGAAATTAAAGTTGATTTTTTTCTCAATCACTTTGGATATTATTGGATTATTGTTTTTCTCTTTATTATATTTCTGATTATAGAAGTCTATAAAAGACTCTTTAATTTCCTTATTTGTATAAACCCCTCTCTTAACCATTACATTCAAGA
>CAISRK010000551.1 GCA_903887815.1 uncultured Bacteroidales bacterium
ACAGAAGACAGAAGATAGAATGCAGAAGATAGAATACAGAAGACAGAAGATAGAATGCAGAAGATAGAAGACAGAAGACAGAATAAAGAATACGGAATACAGTAGCCAGTAGCCAGAAACCAGTGGCTAGTAGCCAGAAACCTTACAACGGAAACCAGTTTGCCCTTGCTGAATTACAGCAAGCCTGCCCGGAAACCAGTTTGCCCTTGCTGAATTACAGCAAGCCCGCCCGGAAACCAGTTTGCCCTTACCGGATTAAAGCAAGCCCGCCCGGAAACCAGTTTGCCCTTGCCGGATTACAGCAAGCCCGCCCGGAAACCAGTTTGCCCTTGCCGGATTATAGCATGGCAGCCCGGAATCTGTTTCCTTGCATATCATCAGGGAGAGCATATATACAACAGCTTGTTCCTTAAACATTTAATTTAAACATATAGCCCGATTTCCGCTAATTTTCGCTATATTTGTTTAATTCAATTTTTAAGTATTCATATTAAAAAATCCTGGCTATGAGAGTAAAAATTTCAAGATTACCTTACACATCACTTTGGAACAGCGAATACACTTTTTTCGTTGAACAGCTGGTGACAATTATCAACAAGTACGGCGCCGATTCTCTGCACCTGGCAAAAGCCTTTGAGAAAGTAACCGGACTCGGTGCAAACCTGGTAAAAATCAAGGCCCAGGAGCTCAGCAACGCAATCAGCAACCAGTTGCATGAACTGGATGACGAACGCGACACCCTTATCACGGCAATAGCCGCACAGGTAAAAATCATGGGCAAGCTTAGCATGCCATCCTTAGCTCCCCATGTGGACGTTTTGAACCATTTTTTCGACATCCATGGCCGCGATATTGCCCTGGCCAATTACAATGCCGAAACCAAACGCATCAACGACCTGCTGGCCGATTACGATGCGAAACCCGGGGTTGCTGCAGCCGCCGCCGCATTATACCTCGACCTGTTGTTCGGACAGTTGCGTGCGGTTAACACCCGCTTTGCCGAACTGTTTATGCAACGCACTTCCGAAGTTGCAGCCATTGAGAAAGTCAACGCGCGCCCAATCCGCACCGAAGCCGATAAAGTGCTTACTGCTTTTTTCGATGCCTTCGAATTTTGCAGTTCGGAGTACGACGAGCCCGATTATTCCAGCCCGGGTAACGAAATAAACGACCTGGTTACCAATTACAAAACACAGCTTAAGGCACGCGCCACCCGCCGCCAGAACGGCAAAGATGTAAGTACCGAAAAACCTATCAGTCAGTAAGTAAGGGCCGGGGCGTACCAAAATCCGCCCCGGCTTTTATTATTCCCGGCAATCCTAGGCGTAGCGGAGGGCAGAAGGAGCCGTGATTTGAGAGGTGATATCAAGGTTTGTTTGAATCACATTCATTAGCGACCCGCCTTCTGTTTGTCGCTACACGATTAATCAGAATAAGACTTACCGCCTTCTAATTGGTACTATTTGTAAAAAGTCCCGTCGGAGACTAATCAGCATCAGACTTCCCAGCCATTGATCCTGACCCGAATTTTTTCCAGACAGAAACTTTATTATAACGGCTTTTATTTATGATTACCACAAGCAGAATAGTACACAGGGGAAGGGAACGCATTAAACTTGTGTTCCCGTATGATGATTCCATTACGGATCAGATCAGGAAAATTGAAGGTGCAGCCTGGAGCAGCACTCAGCGGGCATGGCATATACCCGATACGAAGCAAGCGTATGAACAGCTGCTCATGCATTTCCCCGATACCGATACTGTACAATCGCCTCAACGTGCTGCGGAAGAAGCAGGCGCAGAAAAGCATACGGATCAAGGTATGCCCCTGAAATCCTGTCCGAAAGGGGTCGGGATAGGGATTATAGGCAAACAGATACAGGTTAAGCTACCGAAAAACGAGGCAGATACGCAGTTCCTGCTCACTTTTAAGTATGCCCGCTGGAATAAAACCGAATTTCACTGGGTAATACCCCATTATGGCAATAACCTCGAACGGATCGAGGCCTATTTTGGTGCACGTATTACCACCCCCGTTTCCGGGAAAGAACCCTTGCAAAAGCCCGAGCCTGATAAGTATGAACCGTATACCCTAACAGGCCTTCTCCCGCTCACGGCTGAAAACGAACGCGAGACCGGGCGATTCAGGGTATGGATGGAACAAAAACGGTACAGCCCTGCCACTATCGAAACCTATATACAGGCCATAGCCGTATTCCTCCGGTTTATTTCGCCTAGAACCAGCGGGGAAGCCACCAACGACGATATGCGACGTTATGTGTATCAATATATGATTCCGCGCCGTTTAAGTTATTCGTATCAAAACCAGGCTATCAATGCGGCTAAACTGTTTTTTAAATTGATAAATGGCCCGGCACTCGATACAGGGCAGCTCGAACGCCCGAGGCGCGAACATAAACTGCCCAATATTTTGAGCAAGGAAGAAGTAAGCGCAATACTTAATGCCTTATCGAACACGAAACACCGCACCATGCTCAGTCTGATTTATGCCTGCGGGCTTCGCAGGAGCGAACTGCTCAACCTGAAACCTGTTAATGTTGATTCGAAGCGGCACCTGCTGCTTATACTCAATGCCAAGGGCAAAAAGGACAGGGTAGTACCCATTTCGGACAAGGTAATTGAAATGCTGCGAGGGTATTATAAACTATACAGGCCGAAGGTGTGGCTGTTCGAAGGGCAATATACCGGGGAGCAATACAGCGAGAAAAGCCTGCAATCGGTTTTGAAACAGGCATTGAACAAGGCGCAGATCACAAAGCCGGTAACCTTACATTGGTTGCGGCATTCGTACGCCACCCATTTGCTTGAGGCGGGCACCGATTTAAGGTATATACAGGAGTTGCTAGGGCATAAGAGTTCAAAGACCACCGAGATTTACACGCATGTGACCGAAAAAAGTTTACAAAAGATAATTAGCCCGTTTGATAGTTTATAGCGTATTGATCTTACCAAAACTTATCTATCTTTGATAGGTATATTTGACTGACACTTATCAGGCCTATACAACCAACAGTGGTTGTATAAGGATGATTTTATCAGACCTATAAACTAGTTAGGCACAAGTGAATCGAAAAAACCACAGGTGATAGCAAAATCCAAAAAAATGAATAAAAGATTGATTTTACTATGTGGATTACTACCAATCTTCATAACCTTTTTTTCTTGTTCTATTGAACACAGAACAACAAAATCGACAATTGAAAAGAAAATTTATTCTAAGGTAAATGGTAAAAAAGGGACCGTAGTGTTTGAAAATGACAAAGCCAAAATATATTTTAATAAAGAAATGACTTTGGATGTTCTTGACAAAGTGCTCAAGGAGGAATCGACAAATGATTGCGATAAGAAACGACTCAATAATTATGTAAGAGAAGTCGAAAAATCAAACGATGAAATTTTTATTTTCC
>CAISRK010000552.1 GCA_903887815.1 uncultured Bacteroidales bacterium
AAATATATTTTTAAGAAATGTCAGAAATAATTGGAAAACTTGAGGATTTCAGTCTCACTAAGAGTCCCAAACAGCATGGTTCCATTCATAAGATTGGAATTATTGGCTTTGGGTCGATGGGACAGGAAATTGCTAAAACGATCAGTCAGCACGGCTTCGATGTTGTATGCCTTGATATGAACCAGGAACGCGTAACAGGTGGCCTTGAAGGGGTTGCCCGTATGCTCGATAATGAGATTCTTCGCTGGGGAATGACCAATAGTGAGAAGAGGCTTATTTTGTCGCGTATTAAAGGGGCAGTTGAATACAAGGACCTGGCCGACTGCGATATTATTTTCGAGGCAATCAATTCGCGTAAGCCCGGTACCAGCCTTGATGTACGTAAGGAAATTCTTCAGCATGCTGAGAAATATGTGCGTCGCGATGCCATCCTGGCTTCGAATACCGCCACTCTTATGATCTCCGACCTGTCATCGGATCTGCAATACCCCGATCGCGCAGTGGGTCTGCACTTTATTTCACCTACCGATAAGGTTAAGGTTCTTGAAGTAGTCCGCAGCGCCCGTACATCCGACGAGGCTTACGAACTCGTAACCCGTTTCGTACGAATGCTCGAGAAAAAGCCTATTGCCCTCATGGAATCACCAGGCAATATAAGCACTCGCATGATCTGTGTTGTGATAAACCAGGCCTGCGAAATGCTCATGGAAGGTATTGCTTCGGTTCAGGACATTGATGAACTGATGAAAACAAGCCTTGGTCACCAGTTCGGCCCATTCGAACTTGCTGACCGTATAGGCCTCGATAAATTACAGAAATGGATGGATAACCTGTACAACGAATTCGGCGAACATGGATATAAGACTTCCCCTGTGCTGAAAAGACTCGTACGCGCCAATTATCTTGGTAAAGCCACCGGACAGGGTTTCTACAAGTACGATTCACATGGTAAAATTGTTGAAAGTACTATCACTTGTCCTGAGTACAGGTAATTATTCAATTCTGATTTAAAAAGTTTACAAATGAAAGTTATAGTTCTGAACTGCGGAAGTTCATCCATTAAATACCAGCTCTTCGAAATGCCATCCGCTGAAGTAGTTGCAAAAGGACTCGTTGATAAAATCGGGCTTAAAGGTGCATCCATTAAACATAATAAGGCTAATGGCGATGTGCTGAAACTCGAAGGCGAAATACTCGATCATCAGGCAGGTATCGAATTTGTACTTGGCATCCTAACCCATAAAGAGCATGGCTGCGTGAAGGATATTGCTGAAATTGGAGCTGTCGGCCACCGTGTTGTTCATGCAGGTGAAAAATACAATACCAGCGTGGCTATTACCAAGGAGGTTATTGCAGCCCTGGAGGAATGTATCGATCTCGCTCCTTTGCACAATCCGCCAAACCTCGAAGGTATTTATGCCATCAACAAACTTATGCCGGAGGTCCCTCAGGTTGGTGTATTCGATACGGCTTACCATCAATCGATGTCGGAAAAGGCCTATCTCTATGGAATACCTTATTCACTGTACGAAAAGTATAAAGTACGTCGTTACGGATTTCACGGATCGAGCCACCGTTTTGTATCACAGCGCGCTGCTGATATGCTTGGTAAAAAAATTGAGGATCTAAAAATCATTAGTTGCCATCTCGGAAACGGTGCTTCGATGTGTGCCATTAAAAATGGTCATTCAGTTGATACATCAATGGGGATGACTCCTGTTGAAGGACTTGTGATGGGCACACGCTGCGGCGATATAGATGCTGGTGCATTGTTGTACATAGCTGATAAAGAAGAAACAAGTATTCCTTACACAAGCACGTTGCTTAATAAGCACAGCGGTATGCTTGGTTTATCAGGTGTTTCGAGCGACATGCGCGATATTGAAACAGCTGCTGCTGATGGCAACCACCGTGCTCAGATAGCACTCGATATTTACCATTACCGCATTAAAAAATACCTGGGCGCTTATGCTGCAGCCATGGGGGGTGTGGATATTGTGATATTTACAGGCGGAGTTGGCGAAAATGCATGTGAA
This sequence comes from uncultured Bacteroidales bacterium, assembly GCA_903887815.1. Classification (GTDB taxonomy): domain Bacteria; phylum Bacteroidota; class Bacteroidia; order Bacteroidales; family UBA4417; genus UBA4417. The sequence goes on from CAISRK010000552.1 coordinate 2,037, forward strand.
ACGCGTGAAGAGATTTGTAAAGATCTCGAATTTATCGGTATTGAATTTGATGCCTCTAAAAATGCCAATCTTCGTGGCAAGGAAGCCATTATCAGCAAACCCGGGTCAAAGGTTACCCTGATGGTTGTTCCTACTAACGAGGAATTGGTTATTGCAAAGGATACGTATGAAATTGTAACAGCATAAGCCCGTTGATCTCAATAAACAGAAAAGGCAGCCTTGGCTGCCTTTTCTGTTAAATCAGATTTATAAAATTTCTTAATTGGTGAATTTCAATCTCTGGAAAATTAACTCACAATTCAAAATTCAAACCGATAAAGGTCATAAGGGGTCAAACTTTTTCATTTTGAATTTAATCGCCTGTGTTTATGATTTTTATTTCAGGATACAACTTCCAGTCATGGCTTAAATCCATGAATGATCATTATTCAAGGTCCTGTTCCTCCCCGCGTATATAGGACGCTTTCCTGGTTATATGCCCATGCTCATCATAAAACACAAACTCTCCATCCCAGCAGAACCGCATTTCATCGTTTTTCGTCAGCCAAAGGGCGGAACCTTTGTACTCAAGACTGCCATCCGGATAAAATCGCCGGATGTGCATCAGGCTGTCGTTTGCATAGCGGAATTTTGATACTTTGACCCCGTTATTGTAGTAGATGCACCTCTTTGTTTCGCTTCCGTGTTTGTACCAGCCTTTGAATGTTCTTTTAGCGGGCACTGACCTGGATACTTCTATCCAGAAACCGTGCTTTTTGCCGTCGGAATCGAACTGGTTCTTTTTTCGTAAGCATACCTGCGAATAAAGTTCAGGTGAAACACATACAATAAGTAACAAGACGAATAACCTGCGGAAACCTGGCATTTTATTTTACTTCAATTTAAAATTCATTGGCATAGTAAACTGCACACGTACAGGTTTTCCACCTTGTGTTCCGGGAATCCATTTCGGCATTCCCTTTATTACCCTGAGAGCTTCCTCATCGCATGATTTTCCGATACCCCTGATTACCTTAGCATCACCTATGCTTCCATCTTTTTCAACTATGAATGATACATAGACTGTTCCCTGGAGTCCTTTTTCTTTTGCATCGTCAGGGTACTTAACCGAAGTAGATATGTATTTCACTCTTGCTTCATCACCCCCTGTAAACTGTGGCATTGTTTCAACAACCCTATAAACATCCTCTTTCGTCTCTTTTTTCTTCTCGGATGGAGGAGGGGGTGGAGGTGGCGGAGGCGGTGGTGGCGGTGTGCCGACATCGCCTGCAATCTGGGCTGTTCCGATCTCATTGCCTGAAGAGTCTTTTACAACCATAACCTTCTGATCCGATACTGACAAAGAATCTGAGTTTGTGGTTTCGGGAGTTTTAGTCGATTGATTGCAGCCAATGGCGTAAAATATTACGGTGCATACTGCAATTGGCAATACTGCGGCTGCTTTCAGCCGTGAAAACCTGGTGCTTTTCCTGTAAAACATAGTTAACCTCCTTTTTATCAGTGAGTAATTGAAATTATTTCCCAGCAAAACAGCCTGTGCCGATTTATCCTGGCTGAACAAAATCCGGGTGTAAGCAACCGGGTCCGTGCCTGAATGAATTACAGCCTTGTCGGCTTCAAATTCATGAATTTCGCGCAAAGCATTTTCAATCAATGGTATAAACGGGTTAAACCAGAAAAATACCTGCATCAGTTGTGTGAGAATAATGTCGAAACTGTGGTGCGATTCAATGTGGATTTGTTCGTGCCTGATGATTTCGTTTAAATGCAATTTATCCTTCAGGTTCAAGGGCAGGTACATGGTGCGGAAAAAGGAGAAAGGCGGGAAATCGGCTTGGCTCCATAGTATCCTTAAATCATTCTGATCCGATCTTTCTCCATTATTACCGAGCCTGTAAATACTTAAAACCCTTATTAGAAGCCGGGCAGCGAAAAATACTGCACCTGACAGGTATATATATCCTAACAAACTTAGCAGCGAAGGATAGTTATTTGCAGTTGCGCTTATTTCGACAGGCGACAGGTTGATTGAACCGATAATTCCGTCATTTACCGCTTGAACTAATGCAGGTACAATTGAGTGTGGTAAAAATATTATGATTGGAATCAGGTAGGTGAGGAACAAACTTGTAAGTAGATAAAATCGGTTGAACCTGAATAGGGGTTCGCTGCGAAGCGTAGACACATATACGCCGTAAAAAATGCCAAGCGACACAACAGTTGCAATCAGGTATGTTACGAACGTATTCATGGCTATAATTTTTTATGATTTTTAATCTGTTCATCAACCAACACTTTAATTTCCTCCAGTTCCCTGATGCTCAGGTTTTCGGTATTTGCAAAAAACGAAGCCAGGGCTTTGTACGAATTGCTGAAGTAATTCTGTGTAAAATTATCCAGGTATTCGCGTGAGTATTCTTCTTTATTCACAAGCGGGAAGTACTCGTGGGTACGACCGTAAGCCTTGTGTCCTATAAATCCTTTCTGCTCAAGAATACGTACTATGGTCGAAACCGTGTTGTATGCGGGCTTAGGTTCAGGCAGGCGGGAAACAATATCGTTCACAAACCCTTTCTCCAGTTCCCACAGGACCTGCATGATTTGTTCTTCGGCATGAGTTAACTTTTTCATTTTTTCCGGATTGTGGAACAAAGGTACAACTAAATGATTAGTTATGCAACTAAAAAGTTAATTTAGACTATAAATATTTTCTATAGAGCAGAAAAACAGCATCTTGTATGTATGGAATTTTTTAATTGAATTACCGAAATAAAATTCAACTATTTGAGAAATCCAGGAAAAGGTATGATTAAGCCCCTCTCTTTCAGAAGAGGCTGGGGTGAGGCCTAAATTGGGTATTATTTCAGAAAACATTAACTGAGATACGCTTAAATTCAGGAAATGATAAAAAAAAACCGGGATATGAAAATCACACCCGGTTTTTGTTCTAAGTATTTGATAAAGTTTTATAACGACTCCATCAGTTCATCCGTCATTTCGAGGTTGTGGTAAACAGCCTGTATATCGTCGTCTTCTTCGAACATTTCGATAAGCCTCATTACTTTCTTTGAACTTTCGATATCAAGTTTGGTTGTGTCCTTCGGAATGCGCTGGAGCTGTGCATTTTCAGGTTCAATTTTCAGCGCTTCCAGTTTTTTCATCATGGCTCCAAAATTCTCCATGGCAGTAGTTACCGTAAAATAGCCTTCATCAAAATGCATATCCTCGGCACCGGCTTCAATCATTTCCATTTCAAAATCATCAGGGTTTAAACTGCCTTGCGGAATGGTAAAAATTCCTTTACGGTCGAAAATAAATCCCAGCGATCCATTGGTTCCCAGGTTGCCGCTGAACTTGTTGAAGTACATGCGGACATTCGAAATGGTGCGCTGCTGGTTATCGGTAGTTGCCTCGAGGAATATGGCAACTCCGCCGTTAGCATAGCCTTCGAAAGTGCACTCAATAAATGCTGCTCCGTCTTTATCTGAACCCTTGCTGATGGCACGCTGAATGTTATCTTTTGGCATACTTGCACCTTTTGCATTGGCAATGGCAAGCCTCAAACGCGGATTCGAATCAGGATCAGGTCCGCTTTCTTTTACGGCAACTGTAATTTCTTTATTGATCTTGGAGAATATTTTCGACCTTTTGGCATCCAAAGCACCTTTTTTGCGCTTGATGGTCGACCATTTACTATGT
>CAISRK010000553.1 GCA_903887815.1 uncultured Bacteroidales bacterium
CCAGTGTGGGTACTGTACTCCAGGCGTTGTTATGTCGCTGTTTGGTCTATATAAAAACCATCATAATCCTGATAGAGAAATAATTGAAGATGCGCTCACAGGCAATCTTTGCCGCTGCACTGGTTATCAATCCATAATAAAAGCTGCTGAGCATGCCTGTTCTAAAGTTGATACCGATAAATTCCGGGTTCATGAGGCTAAAATCAAAGGGTTGCTTGACGACATCAGGAAAAGCACGCAGGGAATTGAAATTATCACATCAAAACAGAAATACCTCAAGCCGTTTACTTTAAGCGATGCGCTGGCGAACAGGAAAAAATTCCCGGAAGCAGTCATTATCAGCGGGGCAACCGATACCGCCCTGAGGCAAACCAAGAAACACGAATTGCTGCCCGAAATCATTGATATTTCGGATGTTGCAGAGTTGAATTATTTTAAAGAGGAAGAACTGGCTTTCAAAATCGGTTCCGGCTTAACCCTCGAAAAGCTAAAATTGCAAGCGACCGGGAAACTTCCGGCTTTGTATAAAATGCTGCGGATATTCGGCTCGCTTCAGATCAGGAACCTTGCTACAATCGGTGGCAATATAGGTTCAGCATCACCTATCGGCGATACGCTTCCGTTAATGATCGCATATAAAGCCCATATTCTGTTACAGTCAGCCACGTCCGAACGAATGGTGCGGATGGAGGATTTTATCAGGGGCTACCGCTTAACCGATATTCATCCTTACGAACTGATAACTGCAGTTCATATCCCCAAGCCTGCACCCGGAAGCATCATCCGTTCGTATAAAGTTTCGAAACGCAAGGACCTTGATATTTCGACGGTAAGCGGAGGTTTTTCGCTTCAGCTCGAAAACGGGGTTGTGAAAGAAATTATACTGGCCTTCGGCGGAATGGCCGACCGGCCACGGAGGGCTTTTGCAGCTGAAAAAGCGTTATATGGTAAGTCCTGGACCAGGGAAAACATCGACAATGCCATGAAAATTGTTGCAGAGGAGTTTACGCCCCTGAGCGACGCGAGAGCCGGCGCAGCATACCGACAGCTCGTAGCATCCAACCTGCTGCTTAAGTTTTATGTTGAATCCTCAACTCCTGAACTATGAAAGCGGCGAACCTGAAACACGACAGTGCTATGAAACATGTAACCGGCGAATCGGTTTATGTTAACGATATTTCGGTCAGCCGGCAATTGGTTGGGAGGATTGTTTACAGCTCCCAGGCGCATGCACGCATCAGCCTGGTTGATATAAAAGCCGCCCTGCAACTCAATGGAATTGTTTCAATACTCACGTATAAGGACATTCCCGGCAAGAACCAGATGGGGCCGGTTATTGACGACGAACTTTGCCTCGCCGAGGATGAGGTTACGTTTATCGGGCTGGCAATAGTGCTGATTGCCGCCGAAACCGAAGAAGCCGCCCTGAAAGCCGAAAAACTTATTCGCATCGAATACGAAGAACTTGAAACGGTTCTTACACTTCATGATGCCATAAAAAAACAAAACCTGATTGCCCCTGTAAGAGTTATTGAATGCGGCAATTCTGAAGAAATTTTCAAATCGGCTCCTCATGTTTTTTCAGGCGAACTCGAAACCGGCGCACAGGAACACTGGTACCTCGAAACGCAATCGGCCTTGGCAGTTCCCGGCGAAGGCAGGGAAATGCTCATCCATGCATCGAGCCAGAACCCTGCCGAAACACAGGCCATTGTTGCCGAAGTATTGGGAATCCCGAAAAACGATGTGGATGTGGAAGTACGGCGCATGGGTGGGGGTTTCGGAGGGAAGGAAACACAGGCTAACCATGTAGCAGCCTGGGCCGCATTGCTTGCTAATGCTACGCGCAGGCCGGTAGGCATTCACCTTTTTCGTGACGACGACCAGAAAATCACCGGCAAGCGGCACCGCTTCCTCTCGAAATACAAAGTCGGGTTTAACGATAATGGAAAAATACTGGCTTATACGGTTGAATTGAATTCCGATGCCGGCGCTGCCACCGACCTGAGCCGGGCTATTCTCGAACGGGCTATGTTGCATGCCGAAAATTCATACTATTTGCCAAATGCAAAAATTATTGGTAAAGCGTATAAAACGAACCTGCCTTCAAACACGGCTTTCCGGGGTTTCGGCGGGCCACAGGGAATGGCCGTGATCGAAACCGCCATCGACCGCATTGCGCGTTTCCTTAAAAAAGATGCTGCCGAAATCCGCAAACTCAACTTTTACGGGATTGGTGAAAATAATATCACCCCTTACGGTGAAACGGTTAGCGGAAACCATTTGCATGTAATGTTCGACCAGCTTATGCTTTCATCGGACTACAGCAACCGCAGGAAAGATATTGATCAGTTCAACCGGGAGCATGAATTTCTAAAACGGGGAATATCAATCACACCGGTAAAATTCGGTATTTCGTTTACCACCGCTTTTCTCAACCAGGCCGGGGCGCTGGTGCATATTTATAACGATGGCACAATTGCTGTAAATCACGGTGGAACCGAAATGGGACAGGGCCTGAATACCAAAATCCACGGGATAGCAGCTGCTGAATTTGGCGTTTCGGCTGAATACATCAAAATCAGTGTGACCAGCACGGCGAAAGTGCCGAATGCATCGGCAACGGCGGCATCCTCAGGCAGCGACCTGAACGGGATGGCCGTTAAAAATGCCGTCGAAATACTGAAAGCCCGCCTCTCAGATATTGCTGTTGAGGAACTTAAAGGAAAACTGAATAACCAATCCATAACTGCTAATGACCTGATTTTTGACGGCAATTCAGTTTTTGCAGAAGCACAACCGGATGTGAAAATTACTTTCCTCGACCTGGTTAAACAGGCATACCTGAATCAGGTCAGTCTGAGTACTACCGGTTTCTATAAGACCCCCGGAATTTTTTACGACCGCGACCTGGGGAAAGGCAACCCGTTTTATTATTATGCTTACGGAATGGCCGTTTCCGAAGCGGAGGTGGATGTTCTAACTGGCGAATCCCACTTGTTGCGTAGCGATATTCTGCACGATGTTGGCGATTCGCTCAATGAAGATATTGATGTCGGTCAGATTGAAGGCGGTTTTATACAGGGTGTCGGCTGGGTAACTACCGAGGAAATAAAATGGAATAAACTTGGCCATTTGCTTACCCATTCGCCCGATACTTACAAAATCCCTACGGTCAATGATATCCCGCGTATTTTCAATGTTGAGCTTTTACAAGGATATCCTAACGAAGGAACCATCCGAAAAAGCAAAGCCGTCGGCGAACCTCCTTTTATGCTTGCTTTTTCGGTGTGGCTGGCTATTAAAGACGCTGTTTCGGCAGTCGGAAACCATGCAATTGAACCCGCCTTTTCTATTCCTGCCACCGCAGAAGTTGTTTTATTAAGCATCGAAGAAATAAAGAAGATGGGGTTGGGGGTTAGGGTTTAGCGATTGGGGGAAATCAAATTTTCCTTCAATGACAAAATCCTTACACCATTTACAAAGCCAGCCCTAATCCCTAATCCCCAAAGCCTAACCCCTTAAATAATATGAAAGATATTTTTGAAAAGATTAATGAATTATCACACAAGTACAGCGATTATACCGCGCAAAACCTCTCGAAACTGGTGCAGATAAAATCAACCAGCATGAACGAAAAAGAGGTTCAGCTGGAGCTGAAACGACAGATGGAAGAAGCTGGTTTCGATGAAGTCCGTATCGACGGGCTCGGGAATGTGATCGGGCGGATCGGGAACGGCAAACGCATACTTGCCATTGATGGCCATATGGATACCGTGGATGTCGGCAATGCAGCAAACTGGACGTTCGATCCTTTCAGTGGTGAAATCAAAGATGGATTTGTTCATGGCCGAGGCACCGTTGATCAGAAAGGCGGACCTGCAGCAGCAGTTACAAGCGGGCGGATTCTCAAGGAAATGGGTTTCGACCGTGACCTGACGTTTCTAGTCGTCGGCAGTGTGATGGAGGAAGACTGCGACGGGCTTTGCTGGAAATATCTGGTTGAAGAAGAAAAACTGAAGCCTGACTTTGTGATCAGCACTGAACCAACCAACCTGAATATATACCGTGGCCATCGCGGCAGGATGGAAATAGTAGTAAAATTCAAAGGACTTTCTTGCCACGGTAGTGCACCCGAACGCGGGATAAATGCAGTGTATATGGCAGCACGGGCAGCCCTCGAAATTGAAAAGCTCAACGAAAGACTGGGTACCGACGAATTCCTGGGGAAAGGATCGGTAACAATTTCCGAAATCAAATCAGGCAGCCCTTCGCTTTGCGCCGTTGCTGATTATGCACAGTTCCACCTCGACCGCCGCCTTACCTGGGGCGAAACAAAGGAGTCGGCTGTAGCCGAAATACAGGAAATCATCAAGGATATGGATGCAACAGTGGAAGTGCTTTATTATGAAGAAGTTGCATACACCGGCCTAAAATACGGGATGGAGAAATACTACCCAACCTGGAAAATCCCTGCCGAACATACCGCTGTAACCACCGGTGTTGAAGCTTTTAAACAGCTTTTCAGTAAGGATCCTATCGTCGATAAATGGACTTTTTCGACCAACGGCGTAACTATTAGCGGATATTATGGCATCCCCATCATAGGTTTCGGCCCGGGCAACGAAGTATTTGCCCATGCACCGAATGAAAAAGTACCCGTCAGCGATCTCGAAACTGCAGCAGCATTCTATGCAGCATACGCATTCCTGATTTAAAATTCAAAAAACCCCTGAAGGATTCTGGTTGACCAGGTTTACTGATTAACCATTTTCATCTCTCCATTAACCATTAACTCATCACCATCAATGAAATCATTCGACCAGATTCTTGAATCCCTCAAACAATTAAATACCAATTTATTCGCCAACGATTTCCTCCTTACCTGGGAAAAGACTGAAGATGAACTGAAACAAACCCTGCTTGTAGCCGAAGCATTGAAAACCCTGCGTGAAAACAATATTTCCACCAAAGTTTTCGATTCGGGTCTTGCGGTTTCCAATTTCAGGGATAATTCAACCCGTACACGTTTTTCGTTTGCTTCAGCCTGCAATATGCTGGGGCTTGAAGTGCAGGATCTCGATGAGGGCAAATCGCAGATAGCCCATGGCGAGACGGTGCGTGAAACGGCAAATATGATCAGTTTCCTCACCGATGTTATCGGCATACGCGACGATATGTTCCTGGGCGAAGGGCATACCTATATGAAAGAAGTGGGGGATGCCCTCGACGACGGTTTCAGAAATGGCGTGCTTCCACAGCGCCCGGGCATTGTCAACCTGCAATGCGATATCGATCATCCTACGCAGGCCATGGCCGATCTTATGCACCTGGCCAATTACTATGGCGGTCTCGAAAACCTGAAAGGAAAGAAAATAGCCATGACCTGGGCCTATTCGCCGAGCTATGGCAAACCGCTGTCGGTGCCGCAGGGAATCATCGGGCTTATGACACGTTTCGGCATGGAGGTCGACCTGGCTTATCCCGAAGGATACAACCTGATTGATGATGTTGTTACACTGGCAGGCAAAAATGCTGCTGCATCGGGAGGTAGTTTCAGGGTAGTAAACAGCATGGAAGTTGCTTTCCATAATGCGGATATTGTATATCCTAAAAGCTGGGCTCCTTTCGAAGTAATGCTGCGCCGCACCCCTCTGCTGAAAAATAACGATAAAAACGGCCTTAAAGCTCTTGAAGAGGAATGTCTTGCCAACAATGCCCGTTTTAAAGACTGGGAATGTACCGAAGAGATGATGAAACTCACTAAAGACGGCAAAGCATTGTATATGCATTGCCTGCCTGCTGATATTTCGGGAGTTTCGTGCGACGAAGGCGAAGTGCAGGGCAGCGTTTTCGAACGTTACCGCATCGAGACTTATAAAGAAGCCGGGTTCAAACCTTACATTATTGCGGCAATGATTTTGAATAACAAATTCAAAAATGCAGCAGCAATTCTTAAAAAACTGGATGAGAGGGGAACCGGCAGAATTTTAGTTTAGAATTTCACTGGCCTGGTTGGTTCAGTCGAATACATCGATCTTTAAAAGCCTGAAGATTCCATTCAGGCTTTTTTGCTGCATTTTATTAAACCGTGAACAAAAGCAATTACTATTGGTTTTCAGTAGAGTGATGAATGCCGAACCCTTATTCTTTCTTATGTGGATATCCAGGTTGTGAATTTGCAAAGCAATAGTGATTCTTCTCATAATTGGCTTTAAGCTTCGAAAATGTATACCTTCTCTAGAAAATCATGAAAAAAGCTATCCTTCTGATTATTGTTCTTGTAGCTGGTTCGTTACTGTATTCTGTTTATTTCTATAAAGACAAACCGCCCGTTCTCATAAGTAAAATTGCAGCACAGCCCAATCCCTTTTTTGTGACTGTTTCGCAATCGGACCTGGTCTGGAACCGGGCCCAGGAATATGTTAAAAAGAGGTACAGGCTGATTTCAGGTGACAAAATGCAACTGAACGACTCCGTTCTTTTTATTCCCTATTTTAACAATTATCATAATGGGAATACCCTTGAGATAAAAAGGGCACAAAAAGGCGATTCGGTACAATTTGAAATTACCTTATATAATTCAGGGACCTTGCAGCAGGATGGGTCAAAAGAAATCGCCTTGTTTATGGCAACCGGGGTTGATAAGTATAATTATAAAGAATAAGTTGACAATAAGGGAGATCCTTCCGGAATCAATAACTAAGATAAGACAACGTAGTGTCTTTTTAATAGCTTGTATCATCCAGTTTCACTTTCCCCCTGAAAGTCCGGTACACAAACAAGGTATAAAAGCCAACCAACGGGGCTCCGATCAATACGATAATAAGCATGGTTTGCAATGCTTTTACTGATGAGACCGAATTGTATATGGTTAGATTGTAGGCGGGATTTATAGTCGATATGAGCAGCACCGGGTATAGTTCAATAGCCACCAGGATCAACATTAAACTCATAGTGAGGGCCGAAAACATAAACGCCTGGCGGTATTTGCTTTTGCTTACCAGCCTGGGGATATTCGCAATGCTCAGAAACGCCAGGAAGGGTACCAGGAATAATACCGGATTATTCAGCAGATGATCCGACAGGTGAGGAATATAAAGAAGCGTATACACAGTTGTAAGAAGGAAAATGCCGACAAAAACCAGGATTGCCCTTCGGAGCAGAACTGTAATCCGAACAAATAATCTTCCTTCGGTTTTCATGGCAAGGTAAATGGCACCATGAACCATAAACAGTGAAAGTGATGTTAATCCGACCATTATTGCATACGGGTTAAGAAATTCAAGCCAGTTACCCACAAACTCGAAGTCCTTGTCGATAGCTATGCCCTGTAATATATTACCCAGAACAATGCCAAGCAGGAAAGCAAGCATAGCGCTTGAGGTGCTATAGCATACATCCCACATTTTCCGCCACCAGAGCATGGGCTCTTTTGAGCGAAACTCGATTGAAACAGCCCTGAAAATGAGAAATGCCAGGAAAAGCATAAATGGAATGTACATGGCCGAGAAAAGGCTGGCATAAAATACCGGGAATCCGGCAAACAGAGCCCCTCCGCCAATTACAAGCCAAACTTCGTTGCCGTCCCAAACAGGCCCTATGGCGTTCAAGGCAATACGACGGCTTTCCTCCTTACGGAAAAACAGGTGCCATGCTCCTGCTCCCAGGTCGAAACCATCGAGTATGGCATACCCTGAAAACAACGCACCCACTACAAGGAACCATAAAGTCGGATAATCGATACCCATAAACATTTTCATAATCATTCCGTATTTATTGGTTTACCTGTGTTCGAGCACTTCATCTATTTCGTGCTGCAATGACCGGTCCTCTTCTTCATCCTCTTCATACGGCCCATGTTTGATCTTCCGGTCGAGCAGGTAAATGAACAAGGCAAAAAGCAGCACATAAATAAAAGCAAACATGATGAGCGAAAACACAATCTGGTTTGCCTTAACGGCCTTGGAAAAAGCATCAGAGGTGCGCAGCAGCCCATACACAACCCAGGGCTGACGGCCCATTTCGGCTGCAAACCACCCGACCTGGTTGGCAATCTGTGGCAAAAACACTGCAAATACAAACAACCACATCAGCCATTTATAGTGGAAGAGCTTTTTACGCCACCAGAGCCAGCAGGCCAGCAGTGTAAGGCCAATCATAGTCATGCCTATAATGATCATAAGGTGATAGAACTGAAAAACAGCATTTACCTGTGGCGGACGCTCGTTTTCGGGAAAATAATTTAAACCTTTCAAAGGTTTTTCGAAATCCCATGTGGTGAGGAAACTGAGTCCTCCTTTTATTTTGGGACCTGTAACCTTTTGTCGTTCCCTGTCGATCCAGCCGAACAAATACATATCGGCAACAGCCAGGCTATCAAAATGGCCTTCGAATGCAGCAAGCTTTGCCGGCTGATTTTCGGCAACCCCGACAGCGGCTTTATGCCCGGTTAATAGTTGAGAGAATGAAAAAACAGCTGCTACCACCAGCGCGATTTTAAATGCTTTCTTCGAAAGTTCAACATACCGGTTCCGTATAAGGTAATAGGCATGCACACTCAAAACCAGGAAGGCTCCTGAAAGGATTGCTCCAACCCATACATGCAAAAGCCTGTCGACACTCGAAGGATTAAACACCATGGCCCAGAAATCAGTAATCTCAGCCCGTGCTGACAGGCCTGTTCCAACAATATGATAACCTGCGGGTGTCTGCTGCCAGCTGTTGGCAACTACTATCCATACCGCCGAAAACATCGAACCCAGCCAGACTCCCAGTGTTGCAATAAAATGGACCTTTTTACTTACGCGGTTCCATCCGAACAGCAGTATTCCAAGAAAACCGCTTTCGAGGGCAAATGCAAAAATCCCCTCTGCCGCCAGGGCACTCCCGAAAACATCGCCTACAAACCTCGAATAGGTTGCCCAGTTGGTTCCGAATTCGAATTCCATTACTATGCCTGTTGCAACACCTATCCCGAAAGTCAGGGCAAATATTCGCGTCCAGAAACGCGCCATTTTTTCATAGATTTTATTACCTGTTTTCAGGTAAAGGCCTTCCATAATTACCATTATGAGTCCCAGTCCAATACTGAGCGGCGGATAGATATAATGAAAAGCTATTGTGAACGCAAATTGGCTTCGGGCTAATATTTCGACTTCCATGGTTCGTGTTAATTCACTGGTTTTATTTAAGCGTCAGCGGTAATCAAAATTACTGGTTTATATTGGTTTTACGGGTAACGGCCGAAAGGAAATTACAGGAATCTGTGCATTGCCGCGATTACCGGAATTTTGGCAATAGAGCAATTAGTATAAACCATTCAGTTTACTAAAAGTTATTAGAAGCGCCATACTTAATTGTAAAGGAGGATTCCTGTCCAGCCAAGGCATACCTGCTTTATTTGCCTGATTTTCAGTAGGTTTTATTTATTTTTGAATCAGAGGCAGATTTGAATAATGCTGATTTAGCCGGCACAGATTTTATAACAACATCTATGGAGTCCAGCATCTCAAATCAAGGGAAACAGTATCATTTGTTGATTTAGTACTAATCGAACAAAAAGTATTATTTTTAGGTTACATTATATTGATCAATCTGCTGTAAATATTTTATGGAAAACCGTTTTGTCTCTTCTCCTTTTATACAGAATCCTACACCCTGGTGGATTCCGGTCATTTCGATGGCTATTACCGTTTATGGAATGCTGTTTCTTGGTTGGCACATACAGCCTGTTATTTTCTTTTTCTGGTGGGAAGTCATCCTGATGATTGCGGCAGCTCTGGTACGTATGTTCTTTTCCCTTAACGGGCAGCCTTTTTTCGAAAAATTCCTGTTTCGCCTGGGCTTGCTTGCTGCCGGGATTGTATTCGGAATTATGTTTGTGATGCTTTCGGTAACATTCACTTTTAAAGCCTTCGAAAATTTTTCGGGCAGCGAGTTTAGGGGTATAAGACACCAGATCAGGTTGTTGCAGTTAAGTTACCTGGCAGGCATTATTATTCATTTTTTTGCCAACGGGCGTTATAAGACTGCCGATCCTTTCGGGGAATTATCAGGTGTTTTCATTCATCTCCTGATATTACTCTCCTTTTTAATGGCTATAACCATGCACCTTATTCCCCGGTATCCTCAACTGAACCAAGCCCTTTGGGTGGCAATAGCCGTGGTGGTGCTAAAATTCCTAGTCGACCTGCTGTTTGCAAAGATCGGACAACCCATAGAGGCGATGTTCTCAAAACCTGCAGAATAAAGCTGGCCATATTAGTTAATAGGGTGAAATCCCCACCCATTCCCTTTAAAATAAACCACTTCGATTATTCCGGCTGATTTCAGCAGCGAATATCCATGCTCAAATTCACCATCCAGTTCATGGGGTTTGTGCGCATCGGAATTTACCATTACAGGAATACGCAGGGCTTTGATTTGTTTTAGGATATCGAGCCCGGGATAGGTAGTATCGGATCTTTGTTTGTAAATGCCGCGGGTGTTAACCTCAACAATGATATCGCGATCCTGAATAAGTAACAGTGTTTCGCTGACCAGGGCCTTATACCAGGGTTCATCTTCTTTAAAGAAACGGTCGCGGTTGTGCATTTTGATTTTGTCGAAATGCCCGATTATATCGAAATGCTGGGTTTCGATCATTTCGTTGATTTGCCTGTAGTAGGTGGTGACCGCTATTTTAATGTCGCCACTGAACAATTCATTCAGGCCCTGGTCGTAGGTTCTGAAATCAGGACCGTCGGTAAACCACAGTTCCTCCGAATTCGCGGGACGCACAAGATGCACCGAACCAATCAGGTAATCGAGTTTATACTCTGACTTTGTTTTCGAAAAATTCTCCGAGATGCTTGGAATATAATCCATCTCCATGCCTGAATAAACCGCAATCCGACCCGAATATTGTTGCTTCAGCGACTGCATAAGCGCTATGTATTCATCTTTGTTTTCCTTGCGGAACGAAAACGGGTTTTCGAAGGGCAAAGGCGAATGCTCTGTAAAACCTAAAAGATTGAACCCTTGTGAAATCGCTTCGGTAATATATTCAGCAGGCTGCGATGATCCATCGGAAAACAGGCTGTGGGTGTGGTGGTTGGTACGCATTTAAGAATGTCGGATTTACGATGTCGGATGTCGGATGTTTTATCTTAATCCGTGTCTGTTTTGTTTGCTTTGTCCTGTCGGATATTCAACTGTAAAAGAAGTGAAATCCCCGGAGCATCAATTAAACTCTCAGTTCAGGATAAAACGTGCTGTAACACTGGATTTAAGTTCAATGTTTCTGAACGACAATTCAGGTTCCAGTTGATTATTAAATTCCTTTTCCCTGGAATACAATACCCCTGCTACATTGGATTGAAGATACGGAGCAACATCCGTGTATTCGCTTATGAAAAGTGCTTTTCCTGTTTTTTGTCCGATAGCTTCGGCCATTGCATCCGCTTTGGCTTTGGCGGCTTTAACAGCCTGGAGCCTGAGGTCGAACCGTTTCTGGGAAATCTGCGAATGATCAACTTTCAGGATGGAAACATTCGAAATATTATCATCACTCAGTGTCTTTACTGCCTTGCCGGCCAAGGGAGCATCGTGAACTAGAAGTACATATTCACGCGATGCCGAGGCTTCCTTCTCCTTCAGGAAATACTTTACATAAGTACTTGAGAGATCGCCAACAGTCAGGTCTTTTGCAATATCTACACCTATATCGGCAAGATGGTCTTTCATTCGTTTTTCGAGCGATTCAACCGATATTTTCCCCTTGGTATCAGCCTCGCTGATAACGATTTTGAGGTAAATCAAATCCGGTACAATCTCCATTTCGGCTGTTCCCGTAACTTCAATGTAAGGCTGATCGATAAAATTCTTTTCGCCTGACTGTGCAGAGGCGAATGCAGCAAATAGCACCAAAAGTGCCGGGAAAATGAGCTTTTTCATATCGATGGGTTTTGGAATGGGTTATACAGGCTGATTTTATCAATAATTATACCATCAATCGACATTAGCAACAATCTTGTACACCTTATCTCTTCTCCGCACAACCCGTGTTACCGGGAATGTCGGGCCATCGCCCTTTACAGCCATTTCGCAGGGTTTGTCGTCCTTGACCAGTCCGGTGATTACTGCTTCGTACACACCTGTTGTCGGGCCGATAATTTCAACCTGGTCGCCATTCGAAATATCGTGCGAATCCATCCGGATATGTGCAATACCCGATTTGGCAAAGTAATTGGCAACCATTCCGACGTATATTTTTTTATGCGTTGCAAGCGAGCCGTGCACCGGCGACCATTCGCCCAGTTTGCGCCCCATATAATAGCCTTCCCAGAACCCGCGGTTGTAAACAGTAGCCAGTTCAATATCCCAGCGTTCCAGGTTTTCGGGGGTAAATTCTCCGTTGAAACAGGCACTCACAGCTTCGCTGTAGCAACGGGTAACGGTTTTTACATACTCGGGCGAGCGGCCTCGCCCTTCGATCTTAAGCACTGTAACCCCCGCATCCAGTATTTTATCAAGCAGGTGAATGGTTTTCAGATCCTTTGGCGACATGATGTACTCGTTGTCAATCTCAAGTTCGGTATCACTTTCCTTATCCTTCACGGTATAGGAGCGGCGGCAGTCCTGCAGGCAGGCACCCCGGTTGGCCGAAGTATTGTGGTTGTGAAGGCTCAGGTAACATTTGCCGCTCACCGCCATACACAGGGCTCCATGTACAAATATTTCAATTTTTATTAGTTCGCCTTTCGGACCGCGTATGTCCTGTTCGCGGATCTGGCGCGTGATGGCGGCAACCTGCTCGAGTGTAAGTTCGCGGGCGGTTACCATTACATCGGCATAGCGCGAGAAGAATTTCACCGCCGAAATATTGGTAATGTTGCATTGGGTAGAGATATGTATTTCAACACCCTGTTCCCTGGCATATTCGAGCACCGAAAGATCGGAAGCGATAACCGCCGTAATCCCGTTGGCTTTGGCCGCATCAACGGTTCGTTGTACTTCTTCAATTTCGTTGTCGTATATCACCGTGTTCATGGTCAGGTAACTTTTCACGTTGAACTGCCGGCAGATACGGGTTATTTTGGCAAGGTCTTCCAATGTGAAATTCACACTGGAGCGGGCACGCATATTGAGTTTCCCCACCCCGAAATAAACTGAACCTGCACCGCCTTGTATGGCAGCCATCAGCGACTCGAACGAGCCCACCGGCGACATGATTTCTATATCCTGTAAAGGCATTTATGGCTTTTTGTGCAAAGGTAACCCAAAAAAGAAATGAAGGCTGTTGATGGAAAATACTTGTTTTGAAGAGTGCATTATTTAAAAGTTTGTTGTTTATCAACAAAATCTTATTTGATTTGTCTATAAATCAAAATCATTTGTCCGAATATCTGTTCATCTGTTCTATATATGCAGAATTCTCAATATATTTGATGCCGGTTTTCACAACCGATTTGGAATGCATTTTTTAAATCCTTTGCAGTAGCAGCAAAAAGACAATCAAACCTCAAACAATGAAACATTCAGCAATTATTCTCCTGATCCTCTTGTTTTCAGGAATGTCGTTAATCAAGGTTACGGCACAGTCACTTAAGGGTAAATGTGTTACGGGCGACTGTGTGAACGGTCCGGGGAAATTCGTATTTACCGATCCTGACGGAGCCGTGTATGAGGGAAATTACAAAAACGGCGAATTCGACGGGGAAGGCGTACTTATTACCGCCGACCATGCAAAATATGTAGGAACTTTCAAAGCCAGCCAGATGGACGGGAAAGGAACCTATTCTTTTGCTAATGGTGATGTTTATACGGGAGAATTTAAAAACGGGAAAGTAGAAGGAACCGGAACAGCTACTTACCACGATGGCCAGAAATTTACAGGTACCTGGAAGGAGAACAGTTTTCAGACCGGCACCGGGAAAATATTTGATGGATCAAATGCTTATGAAGGGTCTTTCGTGGATGGCAAATATGATGGACAGGGGACATATACTTATTCAACAGGAAAAATATTAACAGGTATATTCAGCAAAGGCGATATTGTAACCGGCACAGGATATGTATTTTATCAGACCAATGGTACCGAATATGAAGGGGATTTACTTAACGGAGTTTTTTCCGGCCAGGGCAATGTTAAATACAAGAGTGGGAGTTCTTATACAGGAGCTTTTAAAAACGGTGCATATAATGGGAAAGGAGTTTTCACAACGAACTCCGGCGAAAAATACGAAGGCACCTTTGTAAACGGTGAACTCGAAGGAGAGGGAACATACACAGGTAATAATGGGACCAGTTATAGCGGGAATTTCAAAACATCAAAATTCGATGGTTATGGTATAGCGAAATATGCCGACGGCACCTATAAAGGCAACTGGTCCGCCGGAAAGCGAAGTGGAGAAGGAACATTTTACGATCTTAATATGAATGTCCTTCAGACCGGGACATGGTATAACGATGTACTTACCCAAACAACAATTGCCGCAACTGCCACAACTACTGCTACTTCAACAACGGCAAAGACTGATGATGATTATGGTGATGATTGGGAAAATGCCAGTGAAATATTTAAAAGGCATACTTTTACAGGTCAACAGGAGCAAACCATCGAAGGCTACGACGGATCGGGTATTGATATAACTTCGGAATATTATATTACGGATGATTATTCCTTAGGGGGCTATCCGATCGACGGCACAGTAAAATCAACTATTACTATCGAAGGTGCTAAATATTCGGCAACCCAGGAAATTTCAGGGTATTTTGACGATGAAGATTTCACTATTCATATTGATTTCGGCAAGATGATATCATCCGATGCTCTCCCCAACGGGCTATTCTGGGTCGAAGGCGGATCCGCAGATGCTACTGTTTATTCTGACTCTGAACATGCGGGGTATTATATTATAAAAGGTAAAACCAGCAGCGGCTGGACTTTCGAGGAATCCGACTATTGATCGCCGAATTATTTATTTTCCTCCGTCCCGTCAACATACCTGGCAAACCTTCCTTTTTCGCGTGCATGTACCTGGTCGTGTCGCGGCCATGGCCAACCACCGAATTCGGTTCGGCGGTAGTCGGCAAATGCCTGCTGTATCTCGGCTTCGGTATTCATTACAAATGGGCCGTACTGAACAACAGGCTCACCGATAGGTTTTCCCTGTAACATCAGCAGGTAACTGTCGGAACTTCCGTTTGTAATTTCCAGTGCAACATCAGCCCTTATTTCGATGGCCTGGTTGGCTGCTACCTCTGCACCATCAATTTTCATACTTGCCCCGCGGTAAAAAAACAGGCTTCTTTTAGCTTTTTCGCTTGCTGCCGGCAAGGTAAAATGCGCTCCGGCCTCAATCTTGATAGTCCAGATAGCCACTTCGTTCTGAGTGTTGGCAGCCCACGAATCCGGGGCAGGGGACAAAGATGTGACTTGTCCGATTGTACCCGAAATTACATTAATTCCCACCGATTTGCCATCTTCGTCCTTTGCTGTATATACAGGGATATCTTCGCTCCACAGCATTTTAAAGTGAGGCTTAACAAATTTACCGGCTTTGGGTAGGTTGAGCCATACCTGGAACAATTCGGCCGGGTTTCCGCCTTCGCGGTTCAAAAGCGGGAACATTTCGCTATGCTGCAGTCCTGCGCCGGCAGTCATCCATTGCACATCGCCGTTTCCGTACCGGCCGGCTTGTCCCCACGAATCGGCATGGTCGACCAGGCCCTGCATTACTATGGTAACGGTTTCGAATCCGCGGTGCGGGTGCTCGGGGAAACCGGGCACGGTTTCGCCATGATACATGCGCCAGCCATCTTTGATGGTGAAATCCTGCCCGATATTGCGGCCACTCATCGATGCGGCAGGTCCCATTTCACCGTTCCCGGCAGGATAATAATCGAGGTGGTGGGCACAAAACAGGAAAGGATCGCTCACCGGCCATAAAAAACCAAGAGGCTGTATGCTGATAATGGTATCGTTTTTCATAAAAGCAGGTTTGGGAAGGGAACCCTTTTCGTATTTATTTTACCCGTCAGGAAGAACCCGGTTCCGCTTATGACAAAGATAATGGTTTTAAACGACGGATAAGGATTGCACAAAGAATGAAAACATGGTGGGACCGAAAAGCATTAAGCCCATGGCAATCAGATTCCTGTGTTTCGTATAAAGGCCTTTTAAAGAGCCGAACATGTAACGGAGAAGAGTAAAGCCCCTGTAATGAACAAAATCATACTATACTTTGTTTATGTATGCAGAGAAGGAAATACAGG
>CAISRK010000554.1 GCA_903887815.1 uncultured Bacteroidales bacterium
CTGTATTCTTTCCTGAGGTTATGCAGGTCCATTTCATTCCGTTTTTCGATATTCATTACAATAATAAACAAAAAAAATGAAGGTATGTTTTGAACGCCAGGCTGCAAAGTAATTGCTGAAAGCCTGTAATTTCTTATCTTCGCATCCTGATTCCATGTTCGGATCCATTTAATACTGACTATGAGATTTATCTTCATCCTTAATTTTCTTACTTTTATCTATTGTGCTGTGGCAACGGCACAAATTCCCGCCGAGTTTAACCGTTCGGAATATGTAAAAGCACTCAAGAAAGAGAGAGCTGATAAGGATAAAGAGATGCTTACTGACGAAAAATCGCCTATTGAAGATGGTGAAAAAGCAACATTCAGCCATCTGAATTATTTCAAACCCAGGACTGCATTTCGTAAAATCGCCACATTTGAGCGTTACGACCAGGCCATGCATTTTTACATGAAAACTACTACCGACAGGCTTCCTGAATACACGTTGTATGGTAAAGTGACTTTCAGGCACAAAGGGAAGCCGTTTATACTAAACGTTTACCAGAATATTGAGTTGATGAAAAAACCGGGGTTCGAAAAGTACCTGTTCATCCCGTTCAATGATAAAACCAATGGGAGAGAAACATACGGAGGTGGCCGTTTTCTCGATATAACCGAAACAGGTGAGGAAAAACTGCTTATCGATTTCAACAAAGCATACAATCCGTATTGCGCTTACAACCACAAATATTCATGTCCGATCCCGCCCGAATCCAACAACCTTGAACTAAAAGTTAAAGCCGGTGAGAAGAAATGGCATAAACAGCAGTAAATGGTGGCAGAGGATTTCGACAATATTTCATGAACGAATTCAACAAATACTAACCCGTAAGCAGATATATGGCACGAGTACTTGATACATCCGGAACCCGGATTACCTTACGGCGGCTGCTCCGAAGGCCTAAATACAGGTATATGGTGGTAAACCGGGTAGTGCCCCACTTGCCCTGGATTATACTTTTCATACTTGCTGCATACCTGTATAAAGCCCGCATCTTTGCCGACTCAGGATTTTATGTTTCACAGTTCATTAATAACCAGACCTTCTGGATCGAATGCCAGCGCATTGTATTAGGTATTTCCCAGATCATACCGCTTATTGGTGTATGGCTGGGAGTGGAGATAAAATATGTACTGCTTCTGTATTCGCTCAGCCATGTAATTTTCTTCTATATCCTTTTCCTTTTCGTTTATTACGGCTTGCGCGACAGGCGTTCGGGATTACTTATTATTCTTTCGCAGACCGTGGGTATAATGTACAGCTTTTTTACACCTATGTTTGAACTCTATTATGGTGTGCCTTTACTGATAACATTTTATGCCATTTGGAGGCTGCCGTTCCGGTACAATGTGATTTATATACTCCTGATACTCGAAGTTCTGGTGTTGCTTAGCCATCCGCTCGCTTTCATGCTGTTTGTTTATGTATTGTTTTACGACTATACAAAGAAAACGGCAAAACCGCTTAAGTTTTACATCCCGGTCGTACTGGTTTTTCTTGGGGCAATTGTATTCAAGTATTTCATAATGTGCGATTACGAGTCGGGCAAAATGGCCTGGCAGTTTAATTACAGGGACAATACCCAATACATGCAGCTGCTTAACCCCGGTTATTATAAGGTTCTTGTACTGTTTATGTTGAGGTACTATTCGGAGGTGCTTATCGCCCTGGCACTTGTAATCTATATGCTGGTTCACCGCAAACAATGGTTCAGGTTGCTGGTGGTTACCGGAACATTTCTGACTTATGTTTTCCTTGTAAACTCGGCCTATACGGTTTCACCCTCACGGTATATGGAGCAGGTGATGTTTCCCTTTGTTCCTATAGTTTTTATCCCGTTAGTTTATGGTTTTCGCTCTGTGGGCAGGCAGGGGCTGCTTAATATCTCGGTGTTGCTGGTTTCGGCTCTTATTGCTTACAGGCTGGCAGTTATTTATTATGGGAGTGATATATTTGTAAAACGCGTTGCCCAGATGGAACAACTTATCGAGGTTGCCCGCCACAAAGGCGGCAGTAAGTTTGTTGTATCGCAGAAAAACATTGATCATGGCTATACCCAGCTTAACTGGTCGTACCCCATCGAAACCATGCTGCTCAGCGCTATCGACGGAAACGACATAGTAGTAACCATTGCTCCCGAAGAAGATTTAAATTCAGAAGAATACAAAAACAATATTAAATCCGACCAGTTTATATTCCGTACACGTGAAATCAAGGATCACACCTGGCTGAATCCACGGTATTTTCATCTTGATATAGGGCAATACCGCAGTTTAAATGATTCAGATGCAAATACTGAAATCAGCACTGTAGCAGGAAACCTTCGTATCACGATTGATGCAAAACCAATTTATAAGGCTATGGATACGGTGTGGATTCCCGTTTCGGTTGTAAACATGGGCGATATTCCACTAAATTCGGGTGCGGATAATAACGTTTATTTTTCTTATTTTTGGATGGATGATAAAGAGGTCCTGAATTGGAACGAAATCCGAACTCCTCTCCAGGCCGATATAATTAAATCGTTCAGGCAACACATACGTGTTGCAGTTCCCGTCAGGAAAGGCAGGCTGCAGCTGAAAGTCGACCTTATTTCAAATGATCAGTGGCTGGGTATTCGCAGCCAGAATGATGTAATGGTATACTAGTTGAT
The DNA here is from genome assembly GCA_903887815.1 of uncultured Bacteroidales bacterium. Taxonomy (GTDB): domain Bacteria; phylum Bacteroidota; class Bacteroidia; order Bacteroidales; family UBA4417; genus UBA4417. The sequence continues at coordinate 2,696 of CAISRK010000554.1, forward strand.
ATGAAAAATGCAAATGCCGGTTTTCCCGGACAAATAAATGCAGGAGTTATGAACAGGAAACAATCAATTCTGCTTATAATTGCAGTTGTTCTCAGCCTCGGATTATCAGCTGCTGAAACAGGCTATAAAATTACTGTACGCCTCACAGGAACAAACGACACTGCTTTGTACCTTGCTCATTATATGGGCTCAAAACAATACCTCGACGACACCGCCTACAGGAACAAAAAAGGTTTTTTTGTCTTCGATGGTACCGAAACACTCAAACAAGGGATGTATATTGTTGCCAGCGAGGGTAAGAATAAATATTTTGATTTTTTCCTTACAGGGAAGCCGCAGATGGAGTTTTCGTGCGATCCTACACAAGTAGTAAACACCATGCAGGTTAAGGGTTCCGACGATAATAAGGCATTTTTCGGGTATATAAAGTTTCTTGGAAGCAAGCAGATTGAAATCGAGCCGTACACGAAGTGGCTCAAGAATAATCCCGGCCGCACCGATTCGGCTGCGATTGTTAGAAGCAGGATCGATGCTGTTGATAAAGAGGTTAAAGCATATATTAACAAGTTTTACACTTCAAACCCGGGATTCCTGTCGGCAAGTTTCGTGAAAGCCAATACCGACCCTGATTATTATCAGTATATAACCAAACC